>JALNWH010000043.1 GCA_023230985.1 Bacillota bacterium | reverse complement strand
GAAGGAAGTTATGAAGATAGCTCTCAAAGCCGCTATAGTTGATTCAAATCTACTTATAGAGGGTGATAGCGGCACCGGCAAGGAGGTTTTATCCAGATTTATTCATAAAAACAGCCCTAGGAAAGACAGTCCCTTTTTAGCAATAAATTGTACATCTATCCCATTTAATCTTCTTGAATCGGAGCTTTTCGGCTATGAAGAAGGGGCTTTTACCGGTGCAAGAAAAGGCGGACATCCGGGCTATTTTGAAATGGCGGCAGGGGGTTCTTTGCTTTTGGATGAAATCGGTGACATGGATTTCCCACTGCAATCCAAGCTGTTAAGGGTAATTCAAAGCAAAGAAATAATAAGAGTCGGGGGCAGCAAAGTATTGCCTTTGGATGTTAGAATAATTGCGGCTACTCATAAGAATTTAAAAGAACTTGTAGACGAGGGCAAGTTTAGGGAAGACTTGTATTACCGATTGGAGGTAATAAGGATAAAGATACCTTCCTTGAGAGAGAGGAAAGAGGACATTATTTATTATATTGATAATATGATGGATAAAATGAGTAAAAAGCTAAAAAGAGATATTACCATAGGAGATGATGCATTAAAGGTTTTGCAAAATTACGACTATCCGGGGAATATAAGAGAATTGGAAAATATTTTGGAACGGGCGACAGTAATGGATGAGGATAATATAATCAGCGTAAAGGATTTACCATTATATATGATTGAGTCTGTCGGCAGAATTAGGAAGGAACTAAGCCTTAGCTATTTAGATCATTTTCCCACCATGGAGGAAATTGAAAAAGATGCAATATTAAATGCATTAAAGAAGTATAAAAATAAATCAAAAGCAGCAGATATTTTAAACATTTCAAGGACTTCTCTATATAGAAAAATCGAAAAGTATAAACTATCATGACATGTATGTGTCATAATGTTACAAACAACGGTTTATATAAACAATACATGAACAAAACAGATACAAGTCCTCATATTATGCGTACCAAAATGAAACATAATACTTTTTTCCCATGCTTTTTATTAGAAAAATGAAAAGAAGATTCCAAGTTTTTCAAGGTTAACAGACATCTCAATAGATTAGAAAGTTTGGCATAGTAATTGCTATTATATTAAGATATCACCGTACTAACGTTCAGAATGACAAACCGTTGCACAGAACAGCATTTTACATTGGTATTATTATAAATAAAGGGGGTAAAAAAATGAAAAAACCGGAACCATTTAAAATCAAAATGGTAGAGCCTATTAACTTAATACCTAAGGAGGAAAGGATAAAGTCATTAGAAAGAGCGGGCTATAATCCTTTTTCATTAAAAGCGGAGGAAATTTTTATAGACATTTTAAGCGATAGCGGATCAGGAGCTATGAGTGACAGGCAGTGGGCAGGGCTGATGATGGGTGATGAATCCTATGCAGGCAGCAGAAACTTTTATCACTTAGAGTCGGTAGCAAAAGATTTATTCGGATACAAATACATTATTCCCTCTCACCAAGGCAGAGGAGCAGAAAAGGTGTTTTTTCCGCAAATGATTAAAAAAGGCCAAGATGTATTGGGAAATATGCATTTTGATACGACAATGGCACATATTGAATTGGCAGGTGCCCACGCAATAAATTTAATCCACGACAGAGCTTTTGATACGGTGACTCCATACCCATTTAAAGGTGATTTTGACACGGAAAAACTGGAAAATTACATTAAAAACAGAGGCGTAGAAAATATTGCATTTTTAATTATAACTGTAACTTGTAATAGTGCCGGCGGACAGCCTGTATCAATGGCGAATATTAAAGCGGTAAAGGAAATATGCGATAAATATGGTATAAGGGTATTTATTGATGCGGCAAGGTTTGCAGAAAATGCTTACTTTATAAAAATCCGTGAAAAAGGATACGAAGACACACCCATAAGAGAAATTGTTAAAGAAATGTTTTCTTATGCGGAAGGCTTCACAATGAGTGCTAAAAAGGATGCTATTGTAAATATGGGCGGACTGGTGGGAATAAAAGACGACGAGGAATTATATATCAGCACCAGGTCTTTAACAGTACCATATGAAGGCTTTCCAACTTACGGGGGATTATCCGGAAGAGATATTGAGGCATTAGCGATAGGTCTTATGGAAGGTACTGAGGAACCATACCTTGAATACAGAATTAATCAGATAAATTATCTTGGCCAAAGGTTAGTTGATGGCGGTGTAGCTATTCAATCACCTCCGGGAGGCCATGCAATCTTTGTAGATGCCAAGAAGATGCTTCCTCATATACCATATTATGAATTCCCGGCACAGGCATTGGCAAATGCTCTTTATATTGAAGGCGGAATAAGAGGCGTTGAGATTGGTTCATTCCTATTAGGACGAGATCCTGAGACCGGGGAACAAAGAGAATCCGATATGGAGCTTTTGAGGTTAACTATACCTAGGAGAGTTTATACAGATAATCATATGGATTATATTGCCGACTGTTTAATAGCTCTTAAGGATAAGGCATCAGAGGTAAAAGGACTTGAAATAGAATATGAGCCGAAGGTATTAAGGCACTTTACAGCTAGGCTTAAGCCAGTTAAGTAAGAGAATATTATTTTTCATTAAAATAGCCGGGAATTTCCCGGCTATTTGCATATAATCTGTCACTTTGACCCTTCCCCACTGTCACTCTGAGCGTTAGCGAAGAGTCTTATGATTCGATGGAAAGATTCTTCAGTCCTACGCTTCTTCAAAATGGCAAGGTTTGTTCGGTGTCCAAAGCCAGAAATTCGTTTTCCAAAATCAGTGGAACTATTTCATATATTCATCGTCTATAGAATAAATTAGTTAAAAACGGGAAGGTGATGATTTATGCGTGGGGGTTGGGAATATGCGAAATACTTTTTAATGATAATACTAGTTTTAGCAATAATAGCGCCTTTTGTAATTTATGCAAATACATATGAGGAGTTGCCGGAAATAGAAAGGATCTACCCGGAGGAGGAAATAACTATACCTTTTGAAAATCCTTTGTCCCCGAGAACAGTTACTGATGAAAATGTCTATGTACTTGATTCTAAGGAAGAAAAAGTGGCAGTACCTGTAAGAATAGGCAATGATTTCAAATCAATAGTCGTTGAGCCTGAAGGTACGGAATATAAAAAAGGTGAGACCTATACTTTGTATATTACCAGAGGTGTCCAATACTTAACAGGAAGAAATATAGAACCTGCCTTAAAGGTGAAATTTACCATACCTGATATAGTGCCTGAGAAACTGCCTGTTGTAGGTACTTTAGAAAATTTAGAAAAATTAATAGGGGATTCTAAGGATTCGGGCCTAATTGATTATGGGATTAGATTTGGATTTGATATGGCTGTTACTGAAGGGGCGGCTGCACCAGGTAGCACCGGAGTCCAAAGCCTTAATAAACAAAAATTAACAGCAACTTCACCGGATTTTTCCACAACAAATATACAAGTTCAGGGAGTAGACGAAGCGGATATTGTCAAAACCGATGGTGAGTACCTATATCAGGTAAATAATGAGGATATAGTTATTGCAAAAATCTATCCTTCAAACGATATGAAAATAATAAAAGCCCTAAGCATGTCGGAGGAAAAACTTTATCCTATTGAACTATATGTTGACAATGAAAGGCTTATAGTAATAGGAACCTCAATCAATGAAATTCCTATATATAGACCTATGGCTAAAAGTCTAGCTATATTACCGCGCTATTCATATGGAACTGTAAAGCTTATTGAATACGATATAAAGAATAAAGGCGATATAAAAAAAACAAGAGAGATTGAGTTGGAAGGAAACTATCTGTCCTCCAGAAAAATAGGTGATATGTTGTATCTGGTATCAAATAGATACTTGAACTATTATCGTATAATGGATAATGTGGATGACAATTTTACTCCGTCTTACAAGGATACGGCGATTAAGGATGAATTTATAAATATTTTGCCGGAGAAAATATATTATTTCCCTGATAGCATAGGCAGAAATTATCTAATAGTGGCGGCTATAGATTTTGGTGAACCAAAAGAAGGTGTGAATGTTTCCACATATCTGGGAAACGGTGAGAACATTTATGCATCTGAAGAAAACTTATATGTAACAGCAACAAAGCATTCTATAAAGCCCACAGATCCTATTATTTATGACTCTGCAAACCCCGAAGAAAAATCAGCTCCTATTTATAACCAAAGAGAAACTATGGTATACAGATTTACTTTTAAAGGAAATAAGCTTCATTATACAGGTAAAGGTGCTGTTCCCGGCGATATTCTTAATCAGTTTTCCATGGATGAGCACAACGAGTATTTCAGGATAGCCACAACAAAGGGTGATATTTGGAGAGAGGATGAAGGTACCTCCAAGAATAATCTTTATGTGCTGGATAAAGATATGCAAATAACCGGCAGCATTGAGGACATAGCCCCCGGGGAAAAAATTTATTCTGTAAGGTTTATGGGTGATAAAGCTTATTTGGTGACCTTTAAATCCGTAGACCCATTATTCGTAATTGATTTAAATGATGCTAAAAACCCGAAAATTTTAGGTGCATTAAAAATCCCGGGCTATAGTGATTACCTGCACCCTTATGATGAAAATCATATTATCGGATTTGGTAAGGATACCATAGAAGTTGTTAATAAGAATAGCAAAGGTGAAGAGATTAACAGGACAGGGCATTATTTAGGCATGAAAATGGCTCTATTTGATGTAACAGATGTAAATAATCCTATAGAAAAGTTTACGGAAAAAATCGGGGATAGGGGTACTGATTCAGAACTTCTGTATAATCATAAGGCACTACTTTTCTCGAAAGAAAAGAATCTAATCGCTTTTCCCATCACATTAATGGAAGTAAAGGACAGGGATAAAGGTCTTAGCGGGGATAAAGTGCCAACTTACGGTTCCTTTGTGTTCCAAGGCGCCTATATATACAACATAGATTTGGAAAGCGGTTTCCAACTAAGAAATAGAATTACACATATAAGCGATGAAGAATATCAGAAAACCGGTGGTAATTGGTATAGAAGCGATAGTAATGTTGAAAGGATACTCTATATTGATAACGATTTATATACATTGTCAAAGAGTATGATAAAATCTCATGATGTACAAAGCATGAAGCAAAAAGGTGAATTAATAATATCCAAAGATAAATAAAGCATATTAAGTTACGAATTAAAAGCCTTTATTTGATGTATTTTCAAGCAGAGGCTTTTTTTATATTTAAAAACTAAAAAATTATAATACTTTATAGTAGAATTTCAAGTATAATAGTATATAAGTATTTACATGAGGAGCCGATGCTTAATGAATTTTTTTGAAAGCTTTAAGTCAGCGATATACAGCGTGAAAGCTAATAAAATGCGTTCTTTTTTGACTATGCTTGGAATTATAATAGGTATTTCTTCGGTTATCACTATAGTGTCTATAGGACAAGGCGGTAAGAAGGCGATTACAGGGCAATTTGAAAATATCGGAATGGATATTATAAATATAAAGATTAAGACAAGGGGAGAAGATATAGAAGGCAGGGATTTATTTACCTTGGCTGATGCCAGGGCAATAAAAAGTAAAATACCTGAGGTGACCCATGCCATGCCTTATATGGAGGGTTATTGCTATTTCAAAACAGATGATTTAAAAAAAGAAGCAGCTGTCGGTGCTGTTACGGAGGATTTTACAAAGCTGTTAAATTTGAAAATGATATCAGGGCGCTTTATAAATGAAAGGGATATGGAAAGCGGCAAAAGCGTAATAGTGATAGATGATTTGACTGCGATGAAAATGTTTGGCAGCATGGATGTTCTTGGAGAAAAGCTTAAAATAAGTGCAGGAAACAGGGAAACAAATGCAGTGGTAATAGGGGTATGCGAAAATAATATTGGTGACCTTGCCGCTATGTTCGGTGACAACTATCCTTCTGTTGGATATTTTCCTTTGACTATATCCGATAAGGTTCTTGGATATACAAATATTTGGAATATTTCTGTTGCTGTAGAGGATATGTCAAAGGCTGAAGAAGTATCGGCTAAAATTATTAAACTCTTGGAACAGCTTCATCGAAATAAAGATAAATATATTGCTGAAGAAGGATTTAAAGAAATGGAAATGGTAAATGATATAATGAATATATTTACCGGAGTTTTAGGCGCTATTGCCGGAATATCCTTGTTAGTTGGCGGTATTGGAGTCATGAATATAATGTTGGTTTCTGTAACGGAAAGAACGAGAGAAATAGGTATTAGAAAAGCTTTAGGGGCGAAAAATAAGGATATTATGATACAATTTCTTACAGAATCTTTGATACTTTGTTTAATCGGTGGGATTATCGGGATGACTACGGGTGTAGCGGCAGGCTACGGTATAGGCAAGTTGATAAATCTGTCTATGGGTCTTTCAATGACTGTAATATTAGCAGCTTTTGGTTTTTCATCAGCAGTTGGAATATTTTTTGGATTATATCCTGCAAATAAAGCCGCAAAGCTTGATCCTATTGATGCACTTAGATATGAATGATTAAATTAAATATAAAATAGCAAAAGAGAAAGGTGGATTTTATGATAATATGTCGAGGCAAAGCAAGTAATCTGAGGGGAACTTTTTTAGTCGCATTAACGATTATAGGTATTATTGCATTAATATTTACTTTTACCAAACGAGGGGTTTTTGCTTGGTTTATTATGATATGTTTAGCATTATTGATATCGTTGGTTTATAAAGGCATGGTTTTAAAAATCAGTCTTGACGAAAACAGAATAGTTATCATAAGACCTTTTAGCCGGCAAAAAATAAAATTATCGGATATAGCATTTTGTGCTGTTCATGATATTGGAGAAGGAAATTTTACTTTATATACATTTATGAAAAAAGGACATGGTAATGGCATAAGTATTATAGGAGTTAAATCAGAGAAATCCTACGAAGAAGTCATGGAGGCCATGAGAAGAGGCGGTAAGCTGGAGGGAATGCAAATCAACTTTAATAAAGCTACCAAGATACCTATTGCATTGGTTGAAAACAGCGATGAATTAAAGGAAAAGATATTAGATAACGTAGATATACATCATTGTAATGCTACATACGTTTAATAAAATTCGAAATATAAGACACTTCAATTAACCCAATGTTACAGTTCATGCTTCAACTATTTCTGATAAGAAGCTTATTATATTTGATTCGACTGCTGAGCTCCACCTTTTACCAACAACGCAATCGTAATCAAATATATAAGCTTATCACAAATGCCGTGTTGTATATTATACTAGCAGCATTGTGAAGAAACCGTGGAACTTCTTAACGAAATGGAGGAAAAGCGAAATCTTGGCACAGAAAGGACTTATCATAAACTAGCCTTGTTAAATGTAATGGGGAGAGTTTGATTTTGCCCGGAATGAGTTTAGAAGTTTAGGTTTTGTAACTCTGCTGCGGTATAATATACTCCGGCAAGAAGTGTAAGAATATATAATGTTCTAATTATAACAACCAATTTCATTTCCAATATTTTTGAAACATTTCCAAGAGCTTTTAAGTCGAATAATGTGATATAATTAGTAATCATAAGGAAATGTGAGGGGTGCGATATGAAATACAAAAAAACGGTTATTATTTTATTTTTACTATTATTTTTAGTATCAATTTTATCAGGTTGTGTACATCAAATTTTTTCTCAGAACCCGTCTGTACCGATTATAGAAGAAAACAACGAAAAAATGACAGAGAAAGATGAAGAACCGGAGGAAGTAGAAAAGGAGCCGGAATTTATTGAAGAAGTAATTCCGGAAATAGAGCACCCGATTAATACTGTATTTATAAAAGGCAGGAAGCTAAATATCAGACAGGAACCATTAAGCAATGCCAAAGTTATTGCCACCCTTTCCAAGGGACAGGCAGTTACCTTAATAGGAGAAAGAATTGACGATAATGATAACTATTGGAGCATGATAAGTTTTATCGATGAACATGGGAAGGATTTGCTGGGGTGGTTACGTAAGGATGATATAACAACCGATTCAATGGAATTAATAAGTGAGAAGTTTAGGGATATGGATTACAGCCCACAAGAAAAGATAGTAAATTATTTTGAGAACCCCAGGGAAAAAGTTCGCGGCATATATGTTACAATCTTTTCCGCCGGCAGCAATAGAATTGATGAATTGATAGAAATGTCAAAAAGAAGCGGAATAAATGCTTTTGTAATAGATGTTAAAGACGACAGAGGTTATATGCTATTTGAAACAAAGGCAGCTGAGAAGTTTAGCCCCAAGGCTAATGAAAAGGCTACCGTAAAGGATATTCACGCACTTATGAAAAAACTAAAAGAAAACAATATATATACGATTGCAAGAATCGTATCCTTTAAGGATCCTACTTATACTGCCCATAATACCGATAAAGCAATTATTTATAAAGATAGCGGTAAGCCTTTTACCAATAATGATGGTTTGATATGGGCATCACCCCATGATAGAAATTTGTGGGAGTACAATATAGAGGTTTCAAAAGAAGCTGTAGATGCAGGTTTCAATGAGGTACAATTTGATTATGTCAGATTTCCGGCTTCTGACGGGGGAAAACTGGACAAACTTCTTGATTATCGAAATGAAACCGGTGAATCAAAACCTGCTACAATACAGAATTATTTAAAGTATGCCAAAGAAGAGCTTTCACCTAAAAAAGCCTATATAGCCGCCGATGTATATGGACTTGTTGGCTCCGTAGAGGACGATATGTCTTTAGGCCAGTATTGGGAAGCTATAAGCAATATAGTTGATTATATATGCCCTATGATGTATCCCAGCCATTATGCAAACCGCACATATGGAATACCTATTCCTGATGCAAATCCTTATGGTACTGTATACAATTCCACTAAGGATTCCGTCATTAAGAATAATATATTGAAAACGCCGGCAATAATAAGGCCGTGGATACAGGATTTCACTGCTCCTTGGGTAAAAGGATATATAAAATATGGGGATAAGCAAGTAATGGATCAAATTAAGGCTTTAGAAGAAAACGGTATAGATGAATTTATGCTATGGAATGCAGGAAACAAATATTCCGAAGGGGCAGTACCGAGAGTGCAATAAAGATAAAAACCCTCTCCTAAAAGGGAGAGGGTTTTTTATACCATAAGTTTACAAATAAATAAGCATACTATGGTAAGAATAAGAATATTTATAATGCAGGCATAAAATTTTTTGTACAGCTAAAGGTATTATAAAAGAAATTATATTATTAGGACGGAAATCATGAGTGTATTCAAAAAACAAAAAGTGCAAATACTTGAATATATAGTATTAGCAATTCTTTTTCTAATAAAAATATTTTTCTATTATACTATTATTGAAGACAAAGGCACCAGTATTGTCCTTAGTTTAGTAAGTCTTACTCACATAATTTTCATCGTCTCACTAATCAATATGTTAAAAGGAAATAAGCGGGTAGCGGTATTATTGGCTATTTACATTACCATATCTTTTGCCATGTTTGCGGATGCACTGTACTTCACTTATTTTAATCAATTTACCTCAATAATTATGTTGAGACAGTTTAGTCAAATTTCCGTAATAGGTGAAAGCATATCTGAAATTTTAAAACCCACCTACCTCATACTAATCGCAGACATTATTCCTTTAATTTTTTGCTATATTACCGGTTATATAAAAGGGCGTATTAATAAATCTACAGCAAGTAGGAAAAAGTCCTTTGCAGTTGCTACAGCTGCACTGGCCGCAGCAATTATATCCACTGCAACAATAAATGCTTATAGTGATAATATAAATATATTTAAACAAGAATTCTTTTCCTATCATTTAACAGATGTGCATCGCATCTTTTTTTCAAAAGATGATTCCTATGATGGTGATAAACTGCTCATGGAATCTATCAAAAACAATATAAAGAAGGACAAAGAACTATACGGTATCGCCAAAGGCCGAAATGTTATCACTATCCAAGTGGAGGGCTTACAAAACTTTGTAATTAACAGGGAATATAATGGGCAGGTAATAACGCCTAATCTAAATAGCCTTATAAAAGAAGATACGATTTATTTCGATAGATATTATCAACAGCTGGGGAGAGGCAATACTTCCGATGCAGAGTTTGTAACTCATAATTCTCTTTATCCCGCCATGGATGGTCAGACTTATATAAAGTATTATAAAAACACCTTTTACGGGTTACCTTGGATATTGAAAGACAAGGGCTATAATACGGCCGCCTTTCATGGATACAAAGCCTCTTTTTGGAATCGGGACAAAGCTTATATTTATCAAGGGTTCGATAAGTTTTATAGCGGTGAAGAAGATTACCATGTGGGAGATCCTATCATCGGATTTGGAATAAATGATAGTGAATTTTTCAAACAAACGGCAGCTTACATAAAGACAATAGAAGAACCTTTCTATGCTTTTATAATTACCCTTTCAAGCCATCACCCTTTTAGGATGGCGGATATGTATAAAAAAATAAAGCTGGAGAAAAGGCATGAAGATACAACCTTTGGAAATTATATTCAGGCAATTAATTATACTGATTCTACAATAGGCTGGTTTATAAAGGCTTTAAAAGATGAGGGGATATATGATAAAGTCATGCTAAATATATATGGTGATCATTATGGATTGTCTGTTAATGAAAGTAATAAAATAAATATGACGGAATACTTGGGTTATCAATATGATTATGACGAAATGATGAGGGTTCCCTTGATAGTATGTATGCCTAATTCCGGATTGAATAGAAAGATAGGTACCTTAGGAGGGCAAATAGATTTCCTGCCAACAGTACTAAACTTATTAGGCATAGAAAACAGAAAAGGTATTATGCTTGGGCAAGATTTAATAAATGCAAAGGAAGGTTTTGTAGCGGAGCAAACATACATGCAAAAAGGGTCATATTTTAAAGATGATATTGCTTTTTATATGTCTAGGGACGGAATATATAATAATAGCAGAGCATGGAGTATAAGCACCAGACAGGAAATTGATTTGGAAGAATGCAGAGAAGGATACGAAAGGGCTATTGAGGAGATTAATCGTTCTAATTATATCTTAAAAAACGACGTGCTTAAAAGATATTTTGCAGACAGAAGGAATTTGGATGGGGAAAGTGAGGCTTTTTATGAAAGACCGGAACCGGAAAAGCTTATAATATGTCCTAAAAGCCAGCTTAAAAACCTTTATGAAAAAAATTCAAAGGAAGCACTGAATAAATGTATAGAAGGAGGATATAAATTTATCCAATTGGATTTAGAATGGGTTGAAGGTGAAAAACCAAAATTTCTAGGTTTAGCTCAAATGACTATGGATGATTTGATGATCTGGATTCTAAATCATAAAGACATATATGTAGTTATAAATATAAAAAATGATAACGTAGAAGCGCTAAGATATATCAAGGATAATTACCCTGAGGCCACACTGCGTATTATTCCTGAGATAAACAAAATTGATGAATTTATACCAATACAAGGATTTGGTTATACAAATATAATACTTGCATTGCACCAATATGGTTATAAGCCGAAGGAATTAATGGATTTTGTAAAAAGGCATGAGATCTATGCGGTAGCTATACCTATAGAAATGATGAAGACGGAGGTTATGTATAGATTAAAACAAGAAAACATATTTATCTATACCTATGCTACAGGCAATATGGGGTATATGAAAGAGCTTAAAGAAGAGGGAATAGATGGATTCTATATAGGGAAATAACGGTATAATTGCTGTTCCGAAGCATGTGCATTTTGCCATTTCCAAGCTTATACAATTTATCATTCTGTAACACATACAATTTGTCATTTCGAAGTTCATGCAATTTACTACTTTGGAACATATATAGTTTTATCATCCTGAAACCATTACAACTTTGTCATCTTGAAGCTATTACAACTTTGTCATCCTGAAGCTATTACAACTTTGTCATCCTGAAGCTTTAGCTGAAGGATCTTTTAGTGTTCATTTATAAAGTTTGTTATAATATAGAGTATGGATAAGAAGATTATTCCTGAAAGAATTGCGAATGATGCAGCCCTTAAAACATCAGAAATAATAAAGTCAAGGAGTGATTATATGAACATAGTAAATGCCTTAAGTCAAGAACTGAATGTAAAGACATGGCAGATAGAAAATACAATAGGGCTAATAGACGGCGGTAACACAATACCTTTTATTGCAAGGTACAGAAAAGAGCAGACTGGTGAACTAAGCGATACGGAGCTTAGACGATTAGGTGAAAGGCTTGAATATTTGAGAAGCCTAGAAAATAGAAAAGCAGAGGTTATAAGGCTCATAGATGAGCAGGGAGAGCTTAGCGATGAGCTGAAAACAAAAATTAGAGGTGCAAAAATTCTTCAAGAAGTTGAAGATTTATATAGACCCTACAGACCCAAAAAGAGAACAAGAGCTTCCATTGCAAAGGAAAGAGGATTGGAGCCTTTATCAAAATTTATAAAAGAGCAAAAAGAAACGGAAATAAGTTTAGAAGAGATGGCGGCAAGTTTTATAAATCCGGAACTAAGTGTTGAAACAGTTGAAGACGCTATAAAGGGTGCCTCGGATATTATCGCAGAAGATATTTCCGATAACGCGGACTATAGGAAATTTATTAGGACATTGACTTTTAATCTAGGTACCATAAGTACAAAAGGACTGACAGAGGAAAAATCCGAATATGAAATGTACTATGACTACGCAGAGCCTATAAGAACAATACCACCCCATCGTGTTTTAGCCATAAACAGGGGAGAAAAGGAAAAGTTATTATCTGTAAAAATTGACCCGCCTAAAGATAGAATAATAACAAAGCTTGTAGGTAAAATAATTATTGACAGGTCGCCTTTTGGTGTATTACTAAGTGAAACAATAAAAGATTCCTACGATAGATTGATTTCACCTTCCATAGAAAGGGAAATAAGAAATGAGCTAACCCAAGTTGCAGAGGAACAAGCCATAAATGTTTTCGGAACGAATCTCAAAAACCTTTTGCTTCAACCACCAATAAAAGGAAGAACTATTATGGGCTTTGACCCTGCATATAGGACAGGTTGCAAGATAGCAGTATTGGATGATACGGGTAAGCTTTTGGATACTACAACGGTATATGTTACACCACCCCAGAGCAAAGTAGAAGAGTCAAAAGCAGAACTAAAGGAACTTATTAATAAGCATAATGTTGATATAATTTCCCTTGGAAACGGCACTGCTTCACGGGAGTCGGAAAAGGTATGTGCGGATATAATCAAAGAAATAGATAAACCACTACACTATATTGTGGTAAATGAAGCCGGTGCCTCGGTATACTCTGCATCAGAGCTAGCAGCAAAGGAATATCCGGATGTCAATGTATCTATAAGAGGTGCTATATCTATAGGGCGTCGGCTCCAGGACCCTTTGGCTGAGCTGGTTAAAATAGATCCCAAATCCATAGGGGTAGGCCAATATCAACATGATGTATCACAAAAGAATTTATCAACAGCATTAAATGTTGTGGTGGAGGACTGTGTGAATTCCGTAGGAGTGGACTTAAATACTGCAACTCCGGCCCTTTTGCAATATGTATCGGGGATAAATTCTACAGTGGCCAAAAATATAGTGATCTATAGAGATGAAGTCGGCAAATTTAAAAGCAGAAAAGAGCTTAAAAAAGTAAAAAATCTTGGGCCAAAAGCATTTGAACAATGTGCCGGATTCCTTAGAATACCAGAATCAAAGGTTCTATTGGACAACACTTCGGTGCATCCCGAATCCTATGTTGCAGCAGAAAAGCTATTGAATAAGCTTGACTATAATGAAAAGGATGAAAACTCTTTAAAAGAAATAATGAAAAAAGTAAATAGTTTAGATATAAATAAATTATCAGAGGAAATTGGTGTTGGAGAGCCAACACTACGGGATATAATCAAAGAATTGCAAAAGCCGGGGCGAGACCCCAGAGACGAAATGCCAAAACCCATATTCCACACAGATGTATTGGAAATGAAAGATCTAAGGCCTGAAATGATATTAACAGGTACCGTGAGAAATGTAATAGACTTCGGAGCTTTTGTAGATATAGGAGTGCACCAGGACGGCTTAGTTCATATATCCCAATTGTCAGATAAATTTGTAAGATGGCCTATGGATGTGGTGCAAGTTGGAGATATTGTCAAAGTCAAGGTTTTGGAAGTGGATTTTGATAGAAATAGAATTAACCTTAGCATGAAGGGACTTAACTAAAATAAGCTGTAAAAATCAGCTACATGCGGGGATATAGATAAGGCGAACTTAAGGAGCAAGTAAATACCATATACCTTATAATCTTGTTTACCACAAAGAACAAACATCGGAGGAACCTTTTGTATGAAACAAATTATAACAGAAAAGATGCGATTTCGTCAAAGAGTAGTTAAATATGCAATTAAGGCTTTATAATTAATATATAATAAAACTATTGACAAATCCGAATAATTAGTATAGCATTAATGGAAATTATCTAATTTCAGAATTTATATAATTTATAGGATGTGAGATAAGTGATAATCAAATTTAATGAACTGCTGCTAAACAATCTTTTAGCTACTAAGCTACTGCTGGGCTTACTGCTTGGCAATCTACTGCTTAGGGGTTTATTAAGCCATGATTTATTACTCAAT
>JALNWH010000042.1 GCA_023230985.1 Bacillota bacterium | reverse complement strand
TAATAATATTTATCATCCCGTTTATTCGGGCTTTTTTTCATTTATAAATACAGCAATTTTTCTATCCGATTCACTGATATGATTGATTAGCCATTCAATCACCAACAATTTCATCGCATCGATGTTTTCTTCGGTGATTCCTTCTTTTATTGCCTTGTCCACTAATTTGCTAAGTTCATTTGTAATATAAATATGCTGCTTCTTATGCTCTTCCAAATCAGGATAACCTATTCCCTCCATTACCTTTTCTTCGTCTTTAAAATGTGTTGCCACATAATTAAGCAAAAATTGATACATCTTTTTTACTGCAAAAGGTTTTGAATCTACTTCCAAATTTAAAATATCCTCCGCTTTATCAAAGATACCTTTATGCTGCTCATCAATAGTATCTACACCAATTTTTAATTCATCACTCCACCATAGCATAAAATAATAAACTCCCTTCCATATAGACAGATTACCTGTTATTATTTTCAACATTTATTCCCTAATTTCTACATATAATTATATACTACTAATCCATACCATTTCAATAAAACAAAAACTTATGTTCACGATTTAATCAATTTTAGGTTACTGTTCGCACCCTAACCATTTCTGATAAGCAGCTTATTAATATTTGCAATAAAAAATATAAATATATTCACACAAATTCTATTTCAGAAATCCTTAAATTATGCCGATATATTATTAAATGGAGGTGATTATGATGAAAGTCGGAGGTGTACAACCTGTAAAACCTGTAATTCCACCGGAAAAAATTGAACCTAAGGAAAAGGATATAAAGAAAAAAGATGCCAAAGGACAAGAACAACCTGCAGTTGTATATAACAAATCGGAAAAGAAAAATATTAGACATATATATGATAAAAACACAATACTGAAGCTCAAGGCGGAAGCAGATAAATCCTATGACGGCTTAAGGCGTTTAGTTGAAGAGCTGCTCACCAGACAAGGAAAGACTTTTAAATTTCTTGAACCTGACACAATAATAGAAATTGATGATAAAGCCCGTCTTGAAGCGGAAGCGTTAATTGGTCCTGACGGGGAATTAGGAGTGGAGAAAACCAGCCAACGTATCGTAGATTTCGCAATAGCCGCATCCGGTGGAGACAAATCCAAATTGGAAACTCTTAGAAATGCCATTGATAGAGGTTTTAAAGAAGCGGAAAAGATATTAGGCAAATTGCCTGAAATATCTAGACAAACCTACGATGCCATTATGGAAAAGCTGGATGCTTGGGAAAAAGAAGAGTAATAACCCCACACCGTCATTCTGAGGAGCACAGCGACGAAGAATCTTACGAGAAACCACAAATGTACCTACAGTAGCTTCGAATTCATTCGAAGATTCCCCCGGTAATACGGGGCTGCTAGGATTGAATATGCAAATAAGCCGGGGAAATAAATCCCCGGCTTATTAATATTTAGATTATCTTAGTAATTGTAATACTGATTGAGGTGCCATATTTGCTTGCGGGCAATCAAATGGCTTTCACCATCTGCCAGACTATATCTTCAACCTATTTAGCCACTAACCACTAACCACTAAAACAGGTTGTCGGGTACTTCGGGAGCACCTCTTCCCTACGGATTTCATCACCATGCAATCTGTTATAAATTGTTTAGGTGGTATATCCTAGTCGTTGAACCTTCTCCAACCTTTCGATACAGGAGCTTGGCTGCTGATTGTCCAATCCAACTAATTTTTACACCTTCACGATTACCCTTTCGGATTGCGTTGTGGTTTAGTCAGCTTAAGGAGTTCCCAGCAATTCACCCGATTTGCACCTAAGGATTACTCCCTAAGGGACCCTGCCAACTGACTACCGCCTATCCTAATAGTTGTAATACTGATTGGGGTGCCATATTAGCTTGAGCCAACATAGCTGTCGCAGCTTGTTGTAATATATTCTGTTTAGTGAATTCCATTATCTCTTTGGCCATGTCTACGTCACGGATTCTTGCTTCTGCTGCTTGTAGGTTCTCAGCAGTATTATCAAGATTCTTTATAGTATGCTCTAATCTGTTTTGCATAGCACCAAGTTTGGAACGCTCAGATGAAACTGTACTTATTGCGTCATTAATAACTGTTATAGCCTTATCTGCTGCTTCTTGAGTAGATACATTGATGCCGGCGCCGGTTCCTTCTCCTTCGATATAGCTGCCTTCTTTGACATCCAGTGCTTCTGCGTCGGTCTTAGCCGCTAAGCTGCCACTGTCTTCTTCCACATCACCAGGTGCATACCACTCATCTCCTACCTTAACAGCTACTATATTCTCTTCGCGATCCTTTAATACTGTCCGATCCTCTACTCCTAGATATTCTTCTTCAACTTTAGTAACTAGATTGCCATCTAATGTGACTCCTTCTTTGACATCCAGTTTTGTTGCCCCATCTACTAGTTCTAGAGCATCTCCATCGGTATTTGCTTTTACATCTCCCGGTGCATACCAACCTTCTGCATCATCTTCTCCTGCCTTAACAGCTACTATATTCCCTTCGCCATCCTTTAATACTGTCTGATTCTCTACTCCTAGATATTCTTCTTCAACTTCATCAAGCAACTCAACTGCTCCACCGGCTACTTTTAATGCTTCTGCACTCATATTTGATATTGCTATTGTTGTATTTTGAGCTTCATTTGCGCCTATATGGAATTTCTTATCTTCATAGGTCCCGTCTAATAAATCCATTGTGTTAAATTGAGTGGTCGTTGATATTCTTGTAATCTCCGTTGCCAGTTGGTCTATTTCTTTTTGAATTTCTTTTCTGTCATCATCTGTATTTGTATCGGTGGATGATTGTACTGCCAACTCTCTCATTCTCTGCAAAATTGCGTGAGTTTCATTCAATGCACCTTCCGCAGTTTGAATAAGGGAGATGCCGTCTTGAGCATTCCTCGATGCCTGTGTAAGTCCTCGAATTTGACCTCTCATCTTTTCGGAGATTGCCAAGCCTGCGGCGTCGTCTCCGGCCCTGTTGATCCTAAAACCGGATGAAAGTTTCTCCATTGACTTTGAACCTGAAGTGTTTGAAATTCCCAGCTGTCTGTGGGTATTCATTGCCATTAAGTTGTTATTAATTCTCATAATTCTTCCTCCTTGAATTTTACTTTTCCGGAATCCTTTCCGGAATTTATTTGCATAGATGTCATTTCTCATGCCATGGGCCCTATGGTTTTTGAAATGTCATCTATTGCTTTCATTATTTATATCGGAGGAATGTTTATGGAACTTTAGTGATTATTAAAATATTTTTCGTGTAATTATGAGGAGAAAATGATGTAATAATTAAAAGAGGCACATTATATCTTGGTTTTTCTCAATGCGGATATATCCACCTTTGCACCGGCGGACTTTATGTTTTCATCTTGGATTTGTTCTAATAGCTCTTTGCGAAAGATTTTCATATGCCTGGGGGCTTCGATACCTATTTTAACTTTATCTTCCGTTATATCCGTTATAATTATTTCTATATTGTCTCCTATAAGTATGGATTCATCCTTTTTTCTGGCTAATACTAACATTATTCTTCCCCCTTAAATACAGGGTGCTTTAAATCAAATTTATCGTCATCCAATAATTCCTGAATACCTTTGTTATTTTTTATATTTACTACTATAGGTGCTTTAAGGTTTGCAGTCATCTTCTTATAGTCTTCCGGGATATTGAGTATGGAATATACTAAAACATCCTCTGCTTCTTCCAGTTCCAATTTTTCTACGGTTTCTTTGCTTATATCAAAGCCATAGTCTCCTGCTATAAGTACAGGTGGTAAGGTGATAAAACAAAGGTCTTCGGTTTTTAAAGACTGAAAGAAGGTGAAATCCGTGTCTTCGTCTCTTATCATTATATATTGTTTATCGTCTTGGAAACCGGGGATTCCTTCCGGAAAATCGATAATTTGTTTTTCATCTATTTGTATTTCACCGAAATATTTGGTTTTTATTTGCATGGTTTAGCCCCCTATTTATTTTCTTATTTAAGTTTATATGTAAAATTAGTTTATATCAATATGGTTTTAACCACGGGTTGCCTGGGTCACTTCTTTGGAGTTAAGATTCTTCACTACGTTCGGAACGATATTTTCGGCATATATCATTTGATTCGATTGCTGAGTTTCAAGGTCAACAATCTGTAAGCTTGTTCCGGGTTGCGTCAAAACTCACTTCGTTCAAACAGTTGACGCAACTATTCCTCCACTTTGCTAACAGATTCTAAACCTTTTCACAACGCAATCTTAATCAAATATATAAGCCGGTATTACTCCTGTTATCTCAAAAAATCTACCAAGGATAGGGTTATTATCTTTGAGCCGACAGAGAGAGCAGCGTTATAGACATTTGTATCCATTTGAAGTTTCATTATCATTTCCGCAATATCCACATCTTCGTTTTTCGATAACAGCTCCCTGAGATTCACATTGTCATCTTCTATTCTATTTTTAGTAAGTTCCAATCTATTGCTTTTTACTCCCATTTCCGCTCGTACCGCATTAAGGTTATTTATATTGGCATCCAGCCTCTTTAATGCTTTACTTATACCTTCGGTATTGTTATCGTTTAAGTCAAGTATAAGTTGGTCTAATACTCCTATTAGCTGTGTTGCAGAACCGGATTCTACTCTTTTATCTATCCTTGAACTTTGTTTTGCAGTGTTAAAACTGAAAGCTTCCATCAGGTCACTATCGGAAGATGTATTGGAATTTAATAGTCCGGAGCCGGGCGTTTGCAATATTGTAACAGGTATATCTGAATAAAAGGTTATATTTGTACCGTCATTACTGACTGTTACTCTGCCTCTTGTATACATATCTCCATCTATTGATTTTTGTATAGCTTTTGTTAATTCATCTAAAGAATTATATTCCCCTTGTTCTAAGTCTACAGTTATTGACGAACCGCTTCCAAGTTTTATATCAAATCTATCATTTGAGCCATCTATAGTCAAAGGGTCTGCAGATAAATCGCTTATTCCGTCAAAGTCTCCCGTTGTACCATAGGTAAGTTTAAATTCTGAATCTGCGCTAAATTGCATTTTGCCATTATTTCCTGTTACGGAAATATAGCCTTTAAGTTCTTCGCTTTTATTTATTGCCGATTGTATATCATTTACTAAATCATCAAAGGTATTGCCTATTGAACCATCATAAGTTTTTGTCCCTGAATCAATTAAATCAATAGTATAGCCTTTGCCGCCATATACCAGATATAATTTATCGTTTATATCATTTGTAATAGTGATGGGATTATCAATAAGATTTATTTCTCCTCCCTGTATACTATGAGCAATTTTTATTGATTTTAAACCACCGGCATTTTCATCAAAACCCAGCTTATCAAAATTCTCACTATCAAGTCTAAATTTCTTATCTGCTGATATTGCAAGTTTTCCATCTTTTTCATAAAGTTTAAGATGTCCTCTGAGTTCTTTTAAATCCGGGTCTTCCGCCAGTTTTTTATTAAAATCGTATATAAATTCCTTATTTTCATCAAGCCCATAATCCCTGTCCATTGTTACTGTATAAGTATAATCACCGTAGTATATTGTGAATTCGTCTCCGGCAGTGATTGCACTAAATCCGCCTTCCGCTTTAAGCCGATATTCTTCATCTCCATGAGATATGGGGTTATCAATATCATCAATATCAGAGATGATGATCTTCGTTAATTCCGCCCCTTTGTCAAAATCAATTCCCATTATATCTTTTATATCCATTGTAGTACCGTCAGATATTATTTTGAACTCTCTAGCACCACGGAATACTATTTCGCCGTTTTCAAGGGAAGCTTTAACCACATCCTTTAATTCAGGAGCCGGTGAAATGCCGGCTGTAGCATTTTTAATTGCCTCATTTAAGTCCTCTACAAAACTGCCGCCTTCAAAAGAATTATATTCATTTTCTGGCATTACGATAGTATATTCTATATTGTTATAACTTAGAATAATTTCATTATTTGTGCCATCCAAATTTGCCCCGACAAAGTTACTATTACCTTTTAGTACATATTCATTATAGGTCGTTGTGGCCATATGTCCGAATATTTTTTGTCCTACATAGTTAATACTCATTCTATCGCTTATGCCTACATTGACAAAAATATCTTCATTGATACTTAAAACTCCACCATCCAAGCTATAGGTGCCATCCAAGTTAAATAAAGGTTTATCGGTTTTATATCCGGAAAAAAGATAACTTCCTGCATAGGCGGTATTGCCCAGCCCGATTAACTGATTCTTTAGTTCCGCTATTTCATCTGCTACCTTATTCCTGTCTTCAGGTGAATAGGTTTCATTGGATGCTTGGACTGTCAATTCTCTGACCCTTTGCATTACCTCTATCATGTTTTTTACTACCTGCTCGCTGCTTTGAAGCCATGAATCGCTGTCATCAACGTTTCTGCTATATTGATACATGTTTAGTAATTCGGTGGTTAGACGCAGGCTTCTTGTAACACCGATAGGATCATCGGAAGGCCGCAGGAATTTTTTTTGTGATGCAAGCATTTGTTGGGCTTTATCCATTTTTGTATAGTTTTTATATAGGTTTTTAAGGAGATTGTTCACCATCATACTATTTGTAATACGCATTTATATTACCTCCCTACCATTCCCAGTCTATTAATAGTAGTGTCAAGTATCTTATCCAATGTTGTTATCATCATGGCACTTGCGTTGTAAGCTTGGTTGAATTTTATCATATTGCCCATCTCTTCATCTAAAAGCACTCCTGATACTGACATTCGGGTGATATCCGTTTGGGCTGCAAGGATTTCCGTATTTGTAAGCATTCTTATCGACTGCTGCGAGTCAACTGCCAGTGTTGACAGCATTGCTTTTATAAAGTCATCCAGTGTACCCTTTGTTGATTGAAATAATGAGGTATCATCCTTTAATGATATCATCTTGAGTATATTTTCATTATTGCTTTCTCCTTCTATATCCGATGAAGCAGCAATAAGATTAGCATCAACTAATAGAAAACCGCTTACAGCAATATTTAGACAATTGATTTTATTTTCACCTTCAGGGGGAACTATAAAAAAGTCTGTGCCCGGTTCGCCATAAAAATCAACACCTTTTCTATGTTGTTCATTTATAGCTATGGAAAATTCCCGGGCAAATTCGTTGAGTTTTCCCAAATAATATCTAAGTCCTCTATAGTTAAGTCCTTGTCCGTCGCCATCCCTTATATCCAAAAGGCCACGTAATTCTCCGCTACCTATAGCTACTTTTTGACTTTCCATGCCCTTCCATACAATTTGACTCATTTTACCGGCACCCAAGTCCGTGATGCCCGGCACATCTATATCAACATAGGCTAATTCCTGATAATCCACGTGTTCTACAAAGGTTATGCCGCCAAGCTTTATACTTAAAGTTTCATTGTTATGGTAGTCTTTATTAGTACTTACCTCAATATCTATTATTTTTGACAATTTATCCAATAAGGCAGTCCTTTGATCCCGCAAATCATTTGCCTGATTATCCCCTAATTCCATATTATATATCTGTCTGTTTAAGACTGATATTTGTAAAGCCAAGGAATTTATTTCTTCTACCTTGCTCTGAACTGCAGAATTTGTGTCCCTAATAGCATCTATTATTTCATGACCGTTTCTATTTATTGATGTGGCAAGGGTTTTAGCCCTTTCCACTACAGCAACTCTCTTAGTATTATCACCGGTACTTTTGGATAATTCATCCAATGCTATAAAGTATTCGTCAAGTACTTGCCGCAATCCCGTATTGGAAGGCTCATTAAATATGGTTTCTATAGAAGCTAAATTTTCTTGTTTGATAGTCCATTCTCCTACGGATCTGTTTTGGCTCCAAAATTTTGAGTCCAGATATTCGTTTCTGATTCTGACTATGTTATAGGTATCAACGCCGGTACCCATTATACCCTTGGGATCTCCCCATATGGGTATTGAGGCTTTTTGTAACAATACTTGACGGGAGTAGCCATCGGTATTGGTGTTGGCAATATTATGGCTTGTAACGTCAAGAGCCCTGTGGGCGGCAAATAAGCCCGTATTTGCAATGTTAAGACTCCCAAATGTAGTTCTCAATTATTTCACACCTTTCGATATTAGCCTCAGGATAACAACCCCGCACCGTCATTCTGAGGAGCGTAGGGATGTTCGGAATGACAGGGTAGGTACGTTCTGCCATCGTTAATTATCGCCCTATTATACCCAGTCTGTTTACTACTATGTCCAGCATTTCGTCCATTACGTTAATCATTCTGGCAGAGGCATTATAGGAGTGCTCGAATCGTATGAGGTTGCTCATTTCCTCATCCAAAGAAACATCCATGATAGCGCCTTTTTTTGTATTTAATTCTTTTATCATGGATATTTGGGCATCGGCTGTGATTGCCGCTTCTATTCCTATTCTGCCCAGCTCCATAATGATATTCCTATAATACTCGTCAAAATCATACCTGCCGGCACTTTCGTTATATTCTTCCTGATCAAAAATATTTTTGTTCCTAAGCTCTACAATAGCCAAAGCTATCCTATTATCTTCATTATTATAAGGGGGCAAGTCCATTGCCGCCGCTATATTATCATAATCATTAAGTTCCGGATTAAACGCAATACTGCCTATATCAATCTCATTACTGCTCGGATTACCTTTATTTATAAAAAAGTTACGCTGAACCTCGTCTTTGATACCGTAGCCGGAGTTGTGAATCTTGTTCACTTCGTTAGCAAGACCCTTTACCATTTCGTCCAACTTGGCTCGAAATCCGTCTACTAATTCATCTCTAGTGTCAAAAAGGGCTTTCATCCTGCCATGCTGTATTGAAACAGAGCTTTTATCGCTTTTCCATCTAAGCATTACTAAACCGTTTTTATCCGGATCCGGGACTGTTTCCAACTCTTCATAATTATTTAAATCCACTACTGCTCTGCCTTCCATCAAGACACTGACAGACTTACCGTAAACAACTTGCACATCTGCCAAGGCAGATAATTCGTCTATGAGAAGATTTCTCTCATCTCTAAAATCATTAGCCATGGCTCCGCTGCCTTCTACTTTCATTATCATATCATTGAGTTCCGCAACTCTCTTAGTGATATCATTTATCCTTTGGACTGTGTCTTTTATCTCACTATCCTTATTTTTTCTAAAATTTTTTAAAAGTTGATCCGCATGTTGTAGGGATTCCACTAGAGCTATAGCACTTTCTTTGACTAAAGCTCTGGAAGTAAGTCTGCCTGTTGGCTTGGATAATTGTTCCCAAGAATTCCAAAACTTCTCCATGGCTGATTGTATTCCTTCTTCGGACAAATCGTTAAAAATAGCTTCAAGTTCCTCTACACCGGATTGTTTTGCATCCCAATAGCCCAGCTCTTTATTGGCTCTGCGGAATTTTATATCCAAAAATTCGTCTCTGTATTGCTGGATTAGCATCAGGTCAACACCGGTGCCTCTTTGCATTCTCACCCCGGCACCGCTGTAACCAATGTTTTGGGGAAAGGATGAAGCCTGAATTGCACTTTGCCTTGAGTAGCCCGGAGTATTTACATTACTGATATTATGACCTGTCACGTCCAATGATCTTTGATTTGCATATAGCCCTGATACGGCTATTCCTAAACTTCCTATAGAGCCCAAAGCTTCACCTCCTAAACCTTTGCATCAAACAAACTTGCTTTTTTATCCTTGCCTTCATCTGCTTTAGCCTCATAGATACCGTCGTGAGACTCTAAAGAGTCCGTTATTAAATTTATGGAAAATCTAATATATTCTAATGATTGTTCGATAAGTTTACCGTTTACTTCATTAATCTCTTTCAATTTGTTTAAAATAATGCCTATCCTTTTGGTTATTTTATTTAGCATAGTACATCTCGGGTCTTTTACAACATTACAAACATAGCTTACAGTGAGGTTCTCTTTAGGTAAACCCAATTCTTGAGCTAGTTTGGTTATAGCATCTTCTCTTTCACTTTCAAGTTTGCTGATTTCCATAACCAATTGGTTTTCTATTTGCAAAATCCCATCCAATTCTTTGACTTTGCCTTCTATTATTAAATTTTTCTTTTCTTCTGAAAGTGAAAGCAAATTTTCATATACTTTCTCTACATTTTCTAAAGCCTTTATAATCTTATCCATGTTGTCCATTGTATATCCCCCCAATAAATGAAGTATCAGCTTGCAATCAAAAAATGCGGCTTTGCCGCACTTTTTAAATAATTTTTTAGGCAAAGTAATGCCGATTATATCTTTTTATCGAATTTATCGGTAAATAACTTTTCTGCAACATCCTTGCCTTTTATGCTATAAATCCCTTTTTCCATCCTGTCCTTTATGTCGTTGACCTTTTCCTCCCTGATGTCCGGCATATCCTTTATCATATTCAACCCTTTTCCTACTATGCTGTAATCCATGGCTTTCTGTGATATGCTTACCTCATCCTTTTGGTTTTGAACATTTGCCACTTCTTTGACTTCCTTTTTCCTATTCACGGAATAGGTTTTATATATTTTATCTATGCCTCCGACTTTTCCAATGTCAAAGCTCATAATACCACCTCATTTAATTAGCCTTTTTAATCCACTCAATTTTATTATCGGTAAACTATATAGAATAGTTTAGTGGAAATTTTTTAAAATAAAGGTTATCTGCCTTCTCTTTTTCTTATTACGTGCATCTTTTCTTTACCGGAAGTTCTAATGTTTTCACGCTTTCTTTGACCAATACCGAATTCTCTTCTCATTTCACCGGCCAGTTTGGCCTTGCATTCTTCACAATATCTGCCGGACTTTATAGGTCTGCTACAGCTTTCACATTCTAAAATGAGATTCACATTCTCCGATGATATCTCCAGTCTTTCTTCTCTTAAGAACCTCATAATCTTATCCACGGAAACTTCCGTAGCATCTGCAACTTCAAATACTGTAGCCCCCGGATTATCATATATATATTCCTTTACAATTTTGAATTCCTCTTCTTCCTTTTCAACACATCGATTACAGATAGGTCTTCCGATATAGGGAAAAAGCTTACCGCATCTGGCGCAATTTCTCAGTTCTGCCATAATAATTGCTCCTTTCCTTTATTAAGTATTAATACCTGACGCCGCTGTAACAACATATATATCGGCGGCTCCGGATTTCTTTAGTACCTTGCTGCACTCTTCTACCGTATTGCCTGTGGTAAAAACATCATCAACCAACAAGATTCTTTTATTTATTACATTATATAACAAGTCCATAGAAAATGCATTACTGACGTTGAGTTTTCTCACAAATTTGTCAAGATTGTATTGGGCCTTTGTATCCTTTGTACGGATTAAGCTAGGCCAAATAGGCAGGTTCATATATTTTGATAAGTGTTGACCCATAATATTTGATTGATTGAAGCCTCTCATTTCCAATTTGTTCTTATGCAGGGGAACGGGAACAATTATATCTGCCTTTAAATTCTCTTTTCGTACAATATCAAACATATAATCAGCTAAAATTTTAGCTATTTCCTTTTTTCCCTCATATTTAAGTTTATGGATTAATTTCTTGCCGGTACCTCTGTAGTAAAAACTGCTATAGGCACTATGAAAGGTGAAGTTGCTTACTTTGCAATCGATACATATGTTTTCATCATATTCATCCAATAAGCCTTTGCCGCATTTGAGGCATTTTCTTTCCTGAATAAATTCAATTGTAGATGCACAATTTTTACATAGTAGTCGGGAATCTCTACTGCCGCATAAAAGGCAATATTTCTTTTTGGGATATAGACAGTTTATAAAAGCTGAATAAAGTTCGGTCACAGGCTATTCACCCTTTCCCATCCTCAAAAGCTTATATTTAAGACCCGAGTATCTCTTGGTAATGTAATTATTATTGACCATGGAATATATGTACTTTTCCTTACCTATAAGGACTACCATTTCTTTGGCTCTGGTAAGGGCTGTATAGAGAAGATTTCTTGTTAGAAGCATGGGCGGACCCCCTATGGTCGGCATAACCAAGACAGGAAACTCGGAGCCCTGAGATTTATGTACAGTGACCGCATAGGAAAGTTCCAATTCATCCAAATCTTTCGGTTCATATTTTACCAGCCTATCGGCATCATAAAGCACTTCCACATATTGCTCTTCATTATCAATCCTTGTGATAATCCCCATATCACCGTTAAATACCCCTTCCCCTTCATAGTCTTCGTCTAAAATGCTTTGCCACTTCATCTTATAATTGTTTTTTATCTGCATAACTTTATCCCCCTCACGAAAAAAACCGTCTCTGAATTCTCTTTGGCTTTTTGATAAATGGGGCGGGTTCAACGCCTTTTGCAGCTCTGCATTGAGATTATAGACACCGCAAATACCTTTTTTCATGGGAGATAAAACTTGTATGCCTTCCACAAAGCTATATCCGGAGTACTTAGGAAGCCTTTCTATACAAAGTTCTTTAATCCTTTCAAGAATATCCTCATTCTTTTCTTCTTTCATAAAGAAAAAATCCTTGTCTTTGCAGTTTAAAACAGGGATTTCCCCTTTATTGATTCTATGGGCATTGACTACTATCATGCTCTCTTGTGCCTGTCTGAATATTTCATTTAGCCTGACTACCTTTATCATATTACTGTCGATTATATCTTTTAAGACACAACCGGGGCCCACTGAAGGCAGCTGATCCACGTCGCCTACCAGAATAAGTCTGGTGCCTTCAACAATAGCCTTTAGCAGATTATTCATGAGCAGTACATCAATCATGGAAGCTTCATCTACTATTAATACATCAGTTTCCAATGGTGTGTCCTCGTTTTTTTGAAAAAACATTTCTTCGTCTTTTTCCCCATAACCGTATTCCAAAAGTCTATGTATGGTTTTGGCTTCCTTGCCCGTTGCCTCCTGCATCCTCTTTGCCGCTCTGCCTGTAGGAGCGCATAGGGAAACATCAAGGCTCATCCTCTCAAAAAGTTTTAATATGGTTTTGATTGTAGTGGTTTTACCGGTGCCGGGTCCTCCTGTAATAACCAATACACCGTTTTTTGCCGCTTCCAAAACCGCTTGTCTTTGATTATCCGCCAGCTTTATTCCTTCATAGTCTTCTACTTTTGTTATTTCTTCTTCTGTATTAATAGTGTTTTTATCAATTGGATAATTGCATAAGGATAGGAGTCTTCTCACCGTACCCATTTCCGCCTTATGAAAAGCTATTGAGTATACGACTTTTGTCCCGTCCATTTCTTCTAAAACAATTCTCTTATCAATGAAAAGTTTTATCAAAATATTTTCTACGGATTCAATGGGCAAACCCAATAGTTCTGCAGAAGATTCAACCAATATGTCCTGAGGTACATAGGTATGCCCTCTTTGGTGATGTTGGCTCAGCATATAGCGAGTACCTGAAGCGATTCTGTACTCCGAATCCATGGCAATACCGGCAGATAGGGCTATTTTATCCGCGGTTTTAAAACCGATACCGAATACGTCTTCCGCAAGATTATACGGGTTCTCCCTAATGATATTAATGGTGTTCGCACCGTAAGTCTTGTATATTCTTACGGCATAGGCGGGGCTAATCTTATAGCCTTCAAGGAACAGCATAATATCTTTCAGCTCCGTCTGCTCCATAAAAGCATTATGTATCTTTTCCAGCTTTTTATCGCCTATACCGGGAATCTCCAAAAGCTTTTGAGGGTTATATTGGATTATATCCAAGGTATCCAATCCAAATTTCTCCACCAGTTTCTTTGCAGTAGCAGGTCCTATTCCGGGAATCAAGCCGGAGGCCAGATATCGCTCTATACCATTTATTGTAGCCGGTGTAATAACTTGATAGGCCTCCATTTTGAATTGTCTGCCATAATCCTGATGTTCTACCCATTGTCCCGCTGCTTTGATAGTTTCTCCCATATTTACAAAAGGAAAATATCCTACTAAGGTAGTCTCCTGTTTGTCTTCCAAGATTTCCAGTACGGTGTATCCGTTTACTTCATTTCGAAAAACTATTTCCTGTATCATTCCTTGTATTTCATCCATAGCAATACTCCTACTCTTTTTGCTTTACCTAAAATCACTACATTCCTTCTTAATTATAACTTACTTCAAAAAACCTTCAAGGAATTTTTAAGTGTAGCTATCTCTCGTGCCAGTATGGCTATGTCTGCTTTTGTAGCAGGTTTGTCGAAACCTGAATAAAGTCTTTCCAAGTTTAAGGGGTATTCCGTATATCCCCTCTCTCTTTTATAGTATTCTAAAATAATTCTGGCATTTTTCATATGTTTGTTGATAGTTGAAATACTATATAATACTTGAATGACTCTGCCGTCTTTAAGTTCCAATTCAACACCTTTCCTATCATTACCTGTTTTATAATTCTTGATACAGTTTAAATCAACATAGCCCATTGCTCTATCACCTTTAACCTCCGGTACTCTTACCTTGAGATGCAAAAATATCTTGCTGTCTGTTATTGGAATAGGTACACAATTCACGCTTCCTATTATCTTACCGTACTTCGCTCTTCCCTTTTTATAATCTATGGAATAATAACTGCATAGATTAATCTTGAAAGTTCTTATATTAATGGGCAGCAACCGGTCTTTTCCATGAGAAAACAATACTCTTGTGGTTTCCCCTATATCTTTGGAATACTCAGGGATAAAAGCCCATATATCATTATTTTGAAAAAACTTTTCTTCCATAATACCTCCTCCCCCATGTAGAGTTTTATCTAAAAAAAGCTCTTTAAAAAAATTATATACGAACATACGTTCGATGTCAAACGAGAAAAATTCCTCACCCTTTCATTCAAGTTTTGTTGATATTACCTGAGATAATTCATGGATTGACATTGTTAGATTTTCGATTTTCCCTTCCACCCGAATAAGCAGATATACGGATATGGCTATGGGAAAACCTATATTTGCTACAGTATTTATAAGCTCATCCATTTTGAATTCCTCCTTGTACAATTAATATAGTTTCTAACAGTGAAAGAAATCACTGTAGAACTTGCAAATCTCATAGGATATTAAATCCTATTTTTAATCTAGTCATTTCTAAAATATCAG
>JALNWH010000041.1 GCA_023230985.1 Bacillota bacterium | reverse complement strand
GGCTCCCCGTCAGTTTCCATATAGCTTTCCGTAAGTATCCTTGCGTTTTCTAAATCCACTTCCGGTCTAGTATCCAAAACCCGTTGCTTTAATTTATTTATACGTTCCATATAAGCCTTTTCCGTGTTATCCTTCATAAAGACAGACCCCTTTCCGTGTTATCCTTCATAAAGACAGACCCCTTTCCATTATATTTTTATATCATGATTATCTAGATTCCACTATATAATTATTATTTAAGTGCTAAATATCTGTAATATACCATTTATTTTATAATACAAACATATTTTGTACAAGCTGAAACGATTGTTTTAGAATGTTATAAAATTAAAAAAAAGAAGCATCAAAGAAGCATCAGGATTATTTAATATATTAAAGACAGATTGTAATGAACATACAATAAAAAAACGTCTGTAATCCGTCAGGAAAAAGTACAGACGTTTCATAATTTTTTAATTGGCTTTCACCAAATACAATATATTACAGACTACTGCCAGATTTCTTCATCTGTTGGCATTGTTTTATTTTCATGGTAAAATCCTATTCGTGAAATATTAATCATATGTTTATAGGTAAAATTTTCTGAAATACTATTATTTCCCCAAGTACCACAGCCTAAAGTGGTTGTAGGAGCAAAGCCGTTGAACATACTTCCACCAGCAGTGGTTGAAGTAGGTTGATTTACTACTAATCTACTAACAGTGAGATTTAATCCAGCGTATTCTATATGTTCTAAATCATGTGAATATATTCCTGCCGTGTGTCCCTTTCCTTCTAATTCAAGATTTGTTTGGGCGATATTAACGGCTTCTTCAAAATTTTTATATTTAAACGTTGCTAATACAGGACACATTTTTTCTTTGCAGAACAAATCACCCTTACCTATTGCATCAGCTTCAGCTAATATTACTTTTGTATCTTTTGTTATGGGTAAACCTGCTAATTTTCCTAAATTATAAGGTGATTGTCCTACAGCATCTCTATTCATTATTTTACCATCAGGGAATAGCACTTTTCTCAATGCATTTTTCGCTTCGGAATTTTTAATGATATGGCAATTGTTTTTTTCAAATTCATCAAGGACCTTTTCATAATCATCTTCATGAATAATAACTGATTGCTCTCCGGAACAAATAATACCATTGTCAAATGTTCGTCCATGTATGATTTTAGCGACTGCATCTTTAATATCAATATCTCTGTCTATAACAATTTGGACATTTCCCGGACCTACTCCGTAAGACGGCTTACCACTGCTATATGCAGCTTTTACCATACCAGAACCGCCTGTAGCTATTATCACATCTGAGGATTTCATAATTAAATTTGAAAGTTCTATGCTTGGCTCCTCAACAGTTTGTATCAAAAATTTAGGTGCATTGAGTTTGCTAATAGCTTCATTGACTAATTCAACGGTTCTCAAGTTACATTTTTTTGCTCTAGGGTGCGGTGCTATTATAATAGAGTTTCGACCTTTTAAAGCAAACATAGAATTGCTCATCATAGTTACTATTGGATTAGTAGTTGGCATTATAGCAGCTACAACGCCCATGGGCTTGGCTATTTTTTGTATGCCTAAAGACTCATTTCTTTCTATTATTCCTACTGATTTCTTATTTTTTAAATCATTCCAAATTGTTTTTGCTTTGCCCTTGTTTTTTACAACTTTATCTTCATAGACTCCCATACCGGTTTCATCTACGGCTAATCTTGCAAGCTCTTCGGCATTATCAAAAATTGTTTTACCAATAGTTTTTACTATTTCATCCACTTCTTCTTGATTAAACTTTTCAAACGCTTTTTGTGCAAGCTTGGATCTTTCAATTAATTCACTAATATTGTTGTTGGTTTCCATTTAACCACTCCATTCGTATGTTTTATTCTTGTTTTTACACTAAATCTCAGATAATTTTTTAATAGTTAATTATTAATGAATTCATAAGAGATTATTTTGCAAGTATCATGCCAATAGAGGAAACCATTTTTTACAGAATAAGAGTGAGATAAATTTGTATTAATTAAAGCAGTTAAAGATAGGATAACTATTATCATTTAGTAAATATACTTGTTGTAATTTGTTCAAAAAACTGATACTATTTTATAGAAAGTTAAAAGTTTTAATATTATTAAAAATATTGATATTTTTTAATTTTTTAAAAATATAATGAATTGATTTTAAAATGTTATATACGTGTTTTTATGATATTTATATAAGTAATTATTCATTTTTATTTTGTTATAAAACAGACAAAAACGATTAATTACTATAGGTAAACCATCTAGATATTAATAGTAGAGTTGGAGAAATGGGGTGTTTTCACTGACGGAAATAAATGAATTCGACTTTAGATGCATAGATTTATTACTTGCTAACATCAATCACCCTGTATTTGTGGTTGGCAATGATTATAAAATATATTATGCTAATGAGCTAGCTAAGAAGTTAACATTTAATGGCCAGGAAGTATTGGGAGAGTCTATATTTCATGTATTCCAAGGCTTAAATACAGAGAACAGTTTAATAGTTAAAACTATGAAAAGTGGGAAAGCGATAATTGATGAATTGCACATTTGGACATCAAATATAGGTGAAAAAAGACTATCTGTTACTTCTGCTTTTCCAATCATTGAGAAAGGAAAAGTACTTGGGGTCATGGAGTTGACTGAACCTTTATCTAATTTGGATAAGAGATTTAAGAATTTGTTAATGGAAAACAAAGATTCATTTAATATGATAGTAGATAATCAACAAAAAAGAAAAACTAATCTTTATACCGTAGACGATATAATAGGAAAAAGCGATAGTGTTCAAAAAATGAGGAAAAGTATAATTCTTGCCTCTAACAGTTCAGCAAATTTATTGATTTATGGCGAAACAGGAAGCGGTAAAGAACTGGTTGCTCAAGCTGTTCATTCTTTCAAATATAAAGGGGCTAAAGCGCCATTTGTAGCACAAAACTGTGCCGCAATACCGGAGACATTATTGGAAAGTATTCTTTTTGGTACTACAAAAGGTGCTTTTACTGGTGCGGAGAATAGCCCGGGGTTATTTGAACTTGCTAACAATGGAACTCTATTTCTTGATGAGTTGAATTCTATGCCAATAAATTTACAAGCAAAGCTTTTGCGTATCTTACAAGATAAGAAAGTCCGCAGGCTTGGAAGTGATTATGATACGAAAATAAATACAAGGTTAATAGCGGCAATAAATGAATCACCAGATATTTTAATTAAGAATGGCTTATTGCGCGAAGATCTTTTTTATATGATTGGAGTTATATATATAAGTGTGGAACCTCTTAGAGAACGTAAAGAGGATATACCAATACTATTGAAATACTTTATTGATAAATTTAATAAGCATAGCCAAAAAAAAATAGTAGGTTTTGATAGGCGCTGTTTAGACTTTTTTACAAATTATGCTTGGCCCGGTAATATTCGTGAACTACGTAATATTGTTGAACGGGCATGTACTCTTTCTACTGATAAAGTTGTATCATTTAGCAAGGAAGAATTGATACCTTATAATATATATAATAATCATACTCCTGAAAAAATAAATACTCACATACCTAATGAACCATTTACGTTAAAACAAATAGTTGAAAAAACAGAGATAGAAGTAATTAAAAACATGCTAGAAAACCAAAAGGGTAATATTGCACGTACAGCGCGACAGCTGGACGTACCCACTTCAACTTTACACAACAAGATTAATAAATACAGGCTTAGGGATTACGCAAGAAAAATTTTATCTAAATATAAAAAATGAAAAGTTTTCAAAGATTTACAAATAGAAACCATGCCTATTTCATATCTTTTAGTTCCATGAAATAAAAAACTATCTTTAGTACATATTCAGGGAAGTAGTTGTTAAGGAATCCTAATAATCAGAATTATTTGATGAATTGGAGCAATTACAAACAGCCCTAAATACAGTGCAAATATTAGAGTCATTTTTGGGCTCATAATATGTTTTAATGCTTCTTTTTGTTTTATTATATTACTAATAAACAAGAAAACTTCCTATTTTAAATGAAGGCATATGAACTGTGATGGTTATTTATATCAATACGTGCAATATATAATAACTGGCATATAAATTGCATGTTAAATACAACACTACTTGATTTACGTTTAGATTTGATTAACAAAAGTAGTTGCTTGTCAAACGGAAATAAAATGTGAGTACACGAAGTTGCAGCATTAAGGGAATTTCGTTATACAAGAAAAACATTTAATGAGGTGAAAAAGTGATTAACAAAAGAATGGCTACTAATGCAGAAAGAGTCGCTCTTTCATTAAAAAGACATGATGTTGATGTTATTTTTGGCATGAGCAATCCTGTCAGTATTGTATTGGCTTGCGAAAAAGCTGGTATTAAACAAGTAGGATACCGCTCAGAAAATGGTGGCAGTTACATGACATCCGGTTATGCCAGTGCGACGGGAAAAATCCCGGTAATAACCGGACAAGGGGGAGCTGCCGCAGTTTTATTAAATGCAGGATTTGCTGAAAATCTAAAAGCCTCTTTACCTGTAGTCGCAATTTTGCAAGAATTATCTTTCTCCTATTATGATCGTAATGCTTTTCAAGAAATTGATATGGAAAAAGTTTTTGCGGGTACAACAAAGTGGGTGAAGCGTATTCTTAGCGAAGAAAGAATAGAGGATTATATTGATATGGCTTTTGCTATAGCCGGTAGCGGAAGACCGGGTCCAGCCGTTTTGCTATGCCCAAACAATATATTTGACGATAAGAACCTATATCCGGTAGCGAAATATCGTGAAGCTAATCTTGGGTATTACCCCTTGGATAGGGCTTCAGCAAATTATTCAAAAGTTCAAGAAGCTGCAAAACTGTTAGCTGAGGCTGAACATCCGTTTATCTATTGCGGTGGTGGCGCTGTAAGTTCCGGCGCTCATGAGATATTAAGAGATATCCAAGAAGAACACCATATGCCTATTGCGACTACGCCAATGGGCAAAGGCGCTGTAGATGAATATCATCCTTTGAGCATGGGAACGATTGGTTATGTTATGGGAAAACGCGCATGGTCTGCGGATATTATACCCATGGTGAAAAGAGCGGATGTGATTTTATTAGTTGGTACACGTACAAATTCTAATGGAACCGATAATTGGGAATTGCTGCCTAAGGATGCGAAATATATTCATATAGATGTAGATCCTATAGAAATTGGACGTAACTATGAGTCTATTCGTCTTAATGGTGATGCAAAACTAACTTTAGAAATGCTTAAAAAAGAAATGCTAAATCAAAACATGGATAAAAGAAGTAATAAAAGAGACGATATTGAAAAAGAAATTTCAAATTCTAGAGAAAAATATTATGAAAGATCAGCTGATGTAAGGCTTTCTGATGATGTACCACTACGTATAGAGCGATTTTTAGATATTTTGGATAAAAAATTAGATGAAGATCACATTATTGTGGGTGATGCAAGCTTTGCTTCTTGTTGGGTTATGAATTATTTGCGTGCAACTAAAAATAGGAAATTCATTTTTCCACGAGGTCTTGCCGGTTTAGGATGGGGATATCCCATGGCTATAGGTGCAAAAGTTGGAGCACCTGATAGAAAAGTATTCGTTCTTTGCGGCGATGCTAGTTTTGGTTATGTGTGGAGTGAAATGGAGATTTGCAAACGCTATGGGATTAATGTAGTGGTAGCAGTAATAAATAATAGTTCTCTAGGATATCAAAAATGGTGGGAGATTGATGTATTTGACGAATTCACAACTGCTAATGATATGGGGTTTGTTGACCATGTAAAAATTGCAGAAGCATGTGGAATTAAAGGTATTGCCGTGAAAAAACCTGAAGATATTGAACCTGCTATAAATGAAGCATTAAATGCTAAAGAGCCAGTGTTGTTAGATTTGTTGGTTGATGAAAAATGTGTAGCACCGGTAACTTCTATGTCAGATTTAGAAATATAAACTTATTTATTATTATTTCTTTATATGGTGGAGCTTGATGAAGAATTTTTAGAAGAGGAGGAAATAGAATTGATAGTCAAAGGTGGACGACCTTTTTACGGAGCCGAGATCGGGATAATAATGATGGATACTGTATTTCCTAGGACTATCGGAGATTTAGGAAATTTTCAAACATTTTCTGTGCCGGTAGTTTACAAAGTCTTAAATGGAATAACTGCTAATGAATTAAATAAAAACCCGGAGGGATTTGCAAGAAAATTTATTGAAGCAGCTAAAGAACTGGAAAACGAAGGTGTTAAGGCTATAACAACATGCTGCGGACTTGCAATAAAATATCAAAAGGAAGTAAAAGAAGCTCTTAACATTCCCTTTTTTGCATCTATCTATAATCTAGTTCCTCTTATTCACTCAATGATTGCTTCTAATAAAGTGATTGGGATATTTCATGACATAGATCGGGGTACTGATGATACGACTTTTAATTTGGCTGGATGGTCACAAAATGATATACCTATAGCTCGTACTTTCATGGAACCTGGAGCACAGTATGCTCGTATGATTAAAGAAGATTTGCCGGAAGTAGATTTTAAAATTTTAGAAGAAGAAGTTCGGCAGATGACTAAAAAATTTGTTATAGGAAATCCAAAACTTGGTGCTATTCTTTTAGCTTGTACAAATTATGGACAGTTTAGTCGTTTAATACAAGACATATCACATGTACCGGTTTTTGGTATGGTACAGTATGTTGAATTTGTAGCATCTGTTGTCAGTATTAAATAAAGTAATTGTGTTTAATTTCAGATATTTTGCTTGTTGTTGAAAAATAAGACTTAGATTTTGATGTTTCAAAATTAAGAATAAATTAAAGGGGAGAATATTAATGAAAAAAGCTAAAAAATTTATGGTTTTTATTCTGGTATTAGTTATGTCAATTAATCTAATCAGCTGTACGCCGGCTAAAAAAACCGGTGTAGAATCAGAGGGTTTAGAACAAGGAAACGGAAACGGTGGAGAAGACATTATTACAATAGCTGCTTCTATGGATATTGCAACACTTGATCCGTATGCACAAAATGCTACGTTGCAGAATGCATTGGATAACTGTATTTACAATACTTTGATGTTCATGGACCCTGCAACCGGTGAGGTAAGCAAAGAGCTAGCGACATCCTATGAGCAAATTTCTGATATAGAATGGGTTTTTACTATTAGAGATGATGTAAAATTTCATAATGGGGAACCATTAACAGCATCAGATGTTAAATTCAGTATAGAACGAAGTATGGCTAGTCAAGGAATGGCTTCAAAAGTATCAATGGTAGATCATTTAGAAGTTATAGATGATCATACAGTTAAGTTTGTTTTAAAATATCCGTGTGTGACTTTACTCAATACTTTAACATTTTGTGCAACTGCGATTTTGAACGAAGAGTTTGTTACATCAAATGGTGATAATTATGTACCGAACGGTACCGGTCCATATAAATTCCGTGAATGGAAAACGGGTGAACATGTAATATTAGATCGTAATGATGATTATTGGGGAGAATTACATGGTGCAAAAACTTTAAAAATAGTGGTTATGTCTGAAGATACTTCCAGAAATATTGCACTTGAAGTTGGAGATATTGATGTCAATATAAATGTTGCAGCTGTAGATTTTGAAAGAATCGAAAAAAATGATAAACTCACACTTCATAAAGGTATAAATAATAAAATAGATTATTTAGGTCTCAGCCATAAGGATCCAATAACAAGCAATTTAAAAGTTCGAAAGGCAATAGCGTACGCTATTAATAAGCAAGATTATATCGATGTAGTGCTAGAAGGCTACGGTGAAATAGCTAACTCTTTTCTAGGGAAAAACTCTGAAGGATTTAATGCCAATCAAAAAGGATATCCCTATGATTTAGATAAGGCGAAGGAACTTATTGCAGAGGCAGGTTATCCCGGTGGTTTTGATTTAACTATTACAGCACGTTCAGACCGTGATAATTTGATAGCACAAGTATTACAGGGACAATTACAAGAAATAGGAATTAATGTAATGATAGAGATAGTAGAAAATGCTGTTTTCTTTGATAAGTGTGCAGCCAGTACTGTACAAGCTTCATTTGGAAACTGGGCAGCAACTACCTCTGATGCAGATAATCCGCTACGCGGTGTTTTATATGGACCTAATGGCGGAACTAACAACCGAACCTGGTATAATAACCCTGAATTAGATGATTTGCTTGATACGGCTATAACAAAAAGTGATGCAGAAGAAAGAAAAGGTATGTATTATCGAATACAAGAAATAATTTATGAAGATGTAGCTATTATACCTCTTTTCGTAGAAGAAACCGGTATTTCTGCTAATTCTAATGTAGGTGGAATCTATGTGCCGGTTATTGGAGATATCATGCCATACTATTATTATCATTGGAAGAATTAGGTGAAGTTACGAATGTATTGTTAATATACAAGAATATTTAGGATGTTTTAATCTATGAGAAACGATGGGGGATTCATAAATGTTAAAATATATAATGAAGAGAATTCTTATGCTTTTGCCGGTATTAATAGGTGTCTCATTTATTGTATTTTTCATAGTAAATCTAGCGCCTGGTGACCCTGCACGTATTATTGCGGGGGTGGAAACAGATGAAGAAACGGTAGAGCGTATTAGAGAAGATCTTGGTTTTAATAAAACTGTAGTAGAACGTTATGGTATTTATATGTGGAAAGCTTTGCAAGGTGATTTAGGGACATCATATTATAGCAATAAAACTGTAATTGAAGCTTTTATGGAAAGGATACCTAATACACTGCTACTCGGGTTTTGGTCCGTAGTTTTTGGTTTGATTATTTCAATGCCAGTGGGTATTATATCGGCAATAAAACAATATTCTATTTTTGACAATTTAGGCATGGTATTAGCTTTAACGGGAATCAGTATTCCTTCCTTTTGGCTTGGTATTTTAGCTATACTCTTGTTTTCTTTAAAACTTCAGTTGCTACCAAGCGGAGGGAATGAGTTTTGGTATTCAGTAATCCTCCCATCAATAACAAATGGGACACAAATGATGGCTTTAATGACACGTATGACACGTTCTTCAATGCTTGAAGTGATTAGACAGGACTATATAATGACCGCTCGGGCCAAGGGATTAGATGAAAAAACAGTTGTTTTAAAACACGCATTAAGAAATGCTTTGATACCTGTTGTTACTACTGCCGGTAACTTTTTAATAATGATGATTGGAAGTGCAGTTGTTACGGAAACAATATTTTCTTGGCCCGGAGTAGGTCGTTTAATTGTGGAATCAATCAGTAAACGCGATTTAAATATGGTAGTTGGTTGCGTAATTCTTATAACTTTTATTATTAGTATTATCAATCTTGTTATTGATTTAATATATGTGCTTATTGATCCTAAAATTAGATCAAGCTACGGTATCATGAAGGGATAAGGTGGACACTATGAATTTTAAAAACGCGGAAAATAGAAGCCAAGTTTATGAAACATGGAGAAGATTGAAAAAAAGTCGTACAGCGGTAATAGGTCTCATTTTAATATTTATTCTGGTAACTGTAGCTATTATTGCTCCTTTGTTGTATGACTATAATAACGATATAATAAAGCAAAATATCAAAGAACGGATGCAAAAACCAAGTCTAGCACACCCGTTTGGTACTGATGAATTTGGGCGCGATATATTAGGTAGAATAATTTATGGAGCTCGGATTTCCTTAATTATAGGTGTGACCTCATGTTTGCTTTGTGGCTCAATTGGAATAATTTTAGGAGTAGTTGCGGCATATTATGGCGGAATGATAGAAAACGTAATTATGAGATTTTCAGATATATTAATGGCTATACCAAGTATTCTATTAGCCATAGTGATAGTTGCTGCATTTGGCGTTAATCTTTTTAATATTATTATAGCTGTTGGAGTGGCGACAATACCACAGTATATACGAATTACCAGGGCATCCGTTTTAACTGTAATAAATCAAGAATATATTGAAGCTGCGCATTCTATAGGTGCAAAAACACCGCGTATTTTATTTAGACATATCTTGACAAATTGTTTTGCTCCAATAATGGTGCAGGCTACATTGCGGATAGCAACTGTAATAGCGGAAGCTGCCTCACTTAGTTTTTTAGGATTAGGTGTCCCTGCTCCTACACCCGAATGGGGTGCTATGTTAGCAGGCGGACGAGCATATATGCGTGAATATCCGCATCTTGTACTATTTCCAGGGCTAGCCATTGCTTTTACAATTCTTTCACTTAATCTAATAGGTGATGGATTGCGCGATGCGTTAGATCCAAAGCTAAAGAAGTAAGGGAGGTTTTGAAAGATATGCATAGAAGTAATAGTGAAATTATTCTTGATATGAAAAACCTTGTCGTGGATTATGAAACAGATGATGGGATAGTTCATGCTGTAAATGGAATGAATATAAAATTGAACCGAAAACAGTCTTTAGGGATAGTTGGAGAAACTGGGGCAGGCAAAACGACAACTGCACTTTCTATTTTACGTTTAATTCCCGATCCCCCGGGAGTAATAAAAAATGGTGAAATTTTTTTGGAAGGGGAAGATATACTACTATACCCTGAAGCGAAAATGAGGAAGTTAAGAGGTAGCTATGTATCTATGATATTTCAAGATCCCATGACTTCTCTTAATCCTGTGCTTACTGTTGGAGAGCAGATTTCCGAGGTGATAAGGGTTCATAGGAAAGCAGATTCAGAAGATGTTATACGCAAAGCAAAAGAAATGTTGGAAGTTGTAGGTATTAAAAGCGATCGTTACAATGATTTTCCCTATCAATTTTCCGGTGGTATGAAACAGCGTATAGTAATTGCTATGGCATTAGCTTGTTATCCGAAATTGCTGATCGCAGATGAACCTACTACTGCGTTAGATGTGACAATACAGGCTCAGATTTTGGAAGTGATGAAGGATCTTAAGGAAAAATTTGATACATCATTGATTCTGATAACTCATGATTTAGGAGTTGTAGCTGAAATATGTGATATAGTATCAGTGGTTTATGCAGGTAGTATAATCGAACACGGTACACTCAGGGATATTTTTAAATCAACTAAACATCCCTATACCGAAGGCTTATTTAATTCCTTACCAAATATAAACGCACGTGCCGAATTTCTTAAACCGATACCCGGTTCAATGCCTGATCCTACCCAAGTATATACAGGGTGCGCTTTTTACGAGCGTTGCAAATATGCAGTCGATAAATGTAATGCTGTAAAACCTCCTAAGATATGGCTTAATGATACTCATTATGTAGTTTGTCACAAATATGATGATATAGAGCTTACACAAAAAGAGGTGGAAAACAATGGGATGTAATATATTAGAAGTAGAATCATTAACAAAGCATTTTCCGACACCTAAGGGATTGTTATATGCAGTTGACAATGTTACTTTTTCTATTAAAAAAGGAAAAACATTAGGTTTGGTTGGTGAATCCGGTTGTGGAAAAACAACTACTGGACGTTGTATTTTAAGACTTTTAGAACCTACAAGCGGAAAAGTTATCTTCGATGGTAAAGACGTAACAAAATTGAGAAAAAAACAAATCTATCTTTTGCGAAAAGAAATGCAAATAATTTTCCAAGATCCATATTCATCATTAAATCCAAGGATGACAGTAGAAGGAATTATTTCAGAACCTATAAAAATAAACAAGCTAATAAAAAACGAAAAGGATATAAAAAAAAGAGTCGATGAATTAATGGATATAGTGGGTCTTGCTTCTAGATTACGTAGAAGTTATCCCCATGAACTGGATGGGGGACGACGGCAGCGAATTGGTGTAGCTCGTGCATTGTCGCTTAATCCGAAATTTATAGTTTGTGATGAACCTGTTTCTGCTTTAGATGTTTCTATACAAGCTCAGATTTTAAATATGCTAAAAGAACTACAAAAAGAATTGGATTTAACATATTTATTTATAACTCATGATTTAAGCGTTGTTAATCATTTTTCAGATGATATTGCAGTAATGTATCTTGGAAAATTAATAGAAAAAGCACCAACACTACAACTTTTTGAAAATCCTTTACATCCTTACACTAAAGCATTGCTTTCTGCTATACCTATTGTGGATATTGATAAGAAAAAGGAACGTATACTAATAAAAGGAGAAATTCCGTCACCGGTGAATTTGCCGGATGAATGCAGGTTTGCCCCTAGATGTAATTATGTCAGGGATGAGTGCTTTGAAAAACAGCCTGAGTTAATAGAAGTTGAACCTAATCATTTTGTTGCTTGTCCGTATGCCAAGATTAACTAATAAATCTAAAAAAACTTTTATTATTCATTTATGGAGGTATTTTTTTTGTCTAAAAGAGAAAAAATTATTTTTATCACAGGTGTAGGAAGTGGTATTGGAAAAGAAACTGCTATCTTGGCAGTAAAAAGAAATTGGATTGTTGTTGGTTTTGAATTAAATCAAAGTGCCTTGGATTCAACAAATGAGGAAATAAAAATGATTGGTGGAAAAATGTTATCTATATGTGGCGATCAAGCTCAAGAAATGCAATGTGATTCAGCAGTAAAGCAAGCTATAAAAACCTTTGGCTATATAGATGCATTAGTGCTTTCAGCAGCATTAGTTAGACAAAATCAGGAATTTACCGAAATGAAAAATGAAATTTGGCATGAAAACATTGAGATTAATTTGAATGGTATATTTTACTTGACCCAACGGGTTGTTCGGCAAATGAAAAAACAAGCTAACGGTTCAATTATTTTTATATCATCAGTAGATGCATATACAGGAAATCCTGATAAACCTCAATATGCTATGGTTAAAGGTGCAATAGTGAGCCTTAACAAAAGTATTGCAAGAGCGTATGGGCCTAACTCTATTCGTAGTAATTGTATAGCACCCGGCATGACTATAACTCCTTTGACGGAAGAACGTTGCAATAATCCAAATATTAGGAGCAAATATATAGATACCACACCATTAAGGCGATTGGGGAAACCGGAAGATATAGGTGAGGCTATACTTTTCTTAGCTTCCGAGAGTTCTTCGTGGATTAGTGGGGAAACTATACATGTTAATGGCGGGGCATATATGGCATAAGTGAAATTATCTTAAAACTATTTCTACTCAAAAAGCTTAAAATTATCAACTATATTTTTTACGATGTTTTTGATATAATTGAACAAATTTCAACCTTCTGCTATTATGGAAATAAGTAATAGCAGTAGGTTGTTTTTATTTTACTGTTGTAGAAAATAAGTATGAAAGGGTTGAGATATGATGCAAAATCGTATGAAAATGCATCCTTTAGATGAGGAAAAAGTAAATTCACTGTTACATAGAGCAAAAACATGCAATTTGGCAACAATAAATTCCAACGGTACGCCTTATTGTACGCCAATCCATTTTATTTATTGGAATGATGTGATTTATTTCCATGGGCTTCCCAAAGGGCAGAAGCTAGAAAATATAAAGCGTGACAGCAGAGTAGGAGTTTCAATTTATGAAATGGAAGGATTACTGATTGATGCGGAAGGCAAGCCTTGCGATACCAATACAAAATATGAAAGTACCATTATTTCGGGTAATGCAAGGGCGGTATTAGATCACGAAGAAAAAACAAATGTTTTAAAAAAAATCATAGAAAAATACACACCTGACTTAGCAAACAAGGAGTTTCCGGACAACATGATAAAAGGTACAGCAGTTATGCGAATTGATGTAACAAAACTAACCGGTAAATACTACGGGTAAGGAAGCAATAGGGGATAGTTTTTTCTGCCCTTTTGTTCTTTATACACATATATGGAGGTATATTTGATGAAAATATTTAGCAAACTCGAAGAATATGATTATGAACAAATAGTGTTTTGCCAAGATAAAAGCAGCGGTCTAAAGGCAATTATAGCTATTCATGATACTACATTAGGTCCCGCACTAGGCGGAACCAGAATATATGATTATAAGACTGATGAAGATGCGATAGAAGATGCACTGAGACTAGCCAAAGGCATGACATATAAAAATGCAGCCTTAGGATTAGATCTTGGCGGTGGGAAGGCAGTTATAATCGGGGATCCCAAAAAGATAAAAAATGAAGCACTATTTAGAGCTTTTGGTAGGTTTGTTGAAGGCTTAAACGGTAGATATATAACCGGTGAGGATATGAATATGACACAACAAGATGCTGCATATATTAGTTGTGAAACGAATTATATAGTGGGTTTGGAGACAGGGAGCGGTAATCCATCTCCAATAACAGCTTACGGGATTTTAAAGGGAATACAAGCGGCTTTGAATGAAGTTTACGGAAGTGATGATTTAAAAGGGAGAACAGTAGCCATTCAGGGACTGGGTGCAGTTGGACGATGCCTAGCCGAGCTGCTTTATGAAGCAGGTGCCATACTATATGTAACCTCAAGGGATCAAGCAAAGATTGATAAAGCTGTTGCAGAACTAGAAGCAACTCCGGTTACACTTAATGAAATTTACGGTATAGAATGTGATGTGTTTTCACCTTGTGCCATAGGTGCCATAATAAATGATACAACTATTGAAAAATTGAAATGTAAAATAGTTGCCGGTTCCGCTAATAACCAATTGGCAGAGTGTAGGCATGGTGATATGATTGAAAAAAGAGGAATACTCTATGTCCCGGACTATGTAGTAAATAGCGGCGGCGTAATTAATATAATTGATGATATATCAGGGCGTGAGTATAACAAAGAAAATGCCATGAAAAACACCGCAAAGATTTATGACGCCTGTAAAAAAGTATTTGATATAGCTAAAAGAGATGGCATACCGACTTACAAAGCAGCCGATAGGCTAGCGGAAGAAAGAATCGCTGCAGTAAGCAAAATAAAAACAATTTATAATAAAAAATAGTTTTTCATTATAGCGAATTGGCCATCTAAAGAGCTTGTAAGCGACTTTTCAAAACCCAAAAATGCGATATCATATATATGTATTCTTTTTATAATATAGGGAATATTACAAAAAGCAATAAAACTTTATTGAAAATCATTATGTGGGTGGAAATATTGGCTGAAAATCAAAAAGAAAAGGTTTATTGGACCTTGTTGAATCATGGCTTATGGAAATTGAATATCGCTGCTACCGATAAAGGGTTATGCTATGTCGGTTCTCCGAACGCACCACTTGAGGAATTAACTGAGTGGGTGAGTAAACACATCCCTAACAATGAATTAATAGAGGATAAAAATGCTATGAAGCCGTATGAATCTGAGTTAATTGATTATTTAGATGGCAGGAGAAAAGAATTTGCAGAACCATTGGATTTACGTGGAACTGAGTTTCAACAAACTGTTTGGGCTGAACTATTAAAAGTACCTTTTGGCAAAGCAGCTACATATACAGAGATTGCGGAAAGAATTAACAGACCTGATGCCGTGCGTGCTGTCGGTACTGCTATAGGAGCTAACCCGGTTCTGATTACCGTTCCATGTCATCGTATGTTTGGAAAAAGAGGAGAATGGCGAGGTTATCGGGGAGGGCTAAAGATGAAAGAGCAGCTGCTGGAAATAGAAAAAATGTAGTTGAAGAATAATAATATTTATAAAAATACTCATATTTATATGGGTATTTTTTAGTTGTCGAATAGCAGCTCTAACGAGTAAACATTTTTCGAGATAAACCATCCAAAGATGTAGTAAGATATGATATAATAATAGTGATGTAACTATTGATACTACTATATCTAAGGAGGTTTTAATAAGACTTATG
>JALNWH010000040.1 GCA_023230985.1 Bacillota bacterium | reverse complement strand
ACTGATGAAAATATGAAAACTTCGATAGATGGCGTGTTTGCAGCCGGAGATATCAGAGTAAAACTATTAAGACAAGTTATCACTGCGGCAGCAGATGGTGCTATTGCATCGATTGGTGCAGAAAAATATATTGAAGAAGTTTTGCACAATAAGAAATACTATATCTAGTATAGCGCAAAATTATCTGTTCATTCACAGCAAGTGAAGGACATTTCTATATAGATATTATTTTGTTATTTCGTAGCCTACGGATTAGAGTTTTAAAATTCTTTGCTTTATTAATGGTGATGTATAACAATGACAATATATGGATTTACCGATGATTAAGGAGGTGAAAAAATGATAGATGTTAACAAAGAAAACTTTGAAGAGGAAGTCTTGAAAGCTGAAGGAGTGGTGTTAGTAGATTTTTGGGGTCCTAAATGTGAATCTTGTCTAAGTCTGATGCCTGATGTGGAAAAACTTGCGGAGAAATATGGTGATCAGGTTAAATTTAGTAAACTAAACACAGCGGAAAATAGGAGACTGGCGATAAGCCAAAAAGTTTTAGGTTTACCTACATTTATAATTTACAAAAATGGTGAAAAGGTAAAAGAAATCAGTGGAGCAGAAAATTGTACACCTGAAGCAATAGAAAATCTGATAACAGAGAATATTTAGTTATCTAGGGAGGGAATATATAACCCTCCTGCAAATAAAAGGGAGGTGAATCTCATGCGTTTGGAATTAGGCAATATCTTTATAAAAGACATTCAATTTGGTGACAGTACAAAAGTTGAAAATGGCATTTTATATGTTCAAAAAGATGAATTATTAGAAGCTGTTGGTGGTGATAACAGGATTGCCAGTATTGAAGTAGACTTAGCAAAACCCGGTGAAGAAACTAGAATCATGCCGGTAAAGGATGTTATTGAACCGAGAGTTAAGGTGGAAGGCCCGGGAGGGATATTTCCGGGCTTTATAAGTAAAGTTGATGTGGTAGGTTCAGGTAGAACACATTCACTAAAAGGTGCTGCTATTGTGACTGCAGGCAGCATAGTGGGATTCCAAGAGGGCATAATAGATATGAGCGGGCCCGGAGCCTTATACACACCATTTTCTCAGACTAATAATCTGGTTTTGGTATGTAAACCAATAGAAAATCTTCCACAACACGATCATGAGCATGCAGTAAGAATGATAGGATTAAAAGCAGCTGCATATATAGGTGAAGCAGGAAGAGACATAACTCCTGATGAAGTGAAAGTCTATGAAACTCTTCCACTTTTAGAAGGAATTAGTAGATATCCTGATCTTCCTAAGGTAGCTTATGTTTATATGCTTCAAACTCAAGGTTTACTTCATGATACTTATGTATATGGAGTTGATGCAAAGAAAATAGTACCTACTCTTATTTATCCTACAGAAGTAATGGATGGTGCAATAATTAGCGGAAACTGTGTATCCGCTTGTGACAAAAATTCAACTTTTACACACTTAAACAATCCTATTATTGAAGATTTATATGAAAGACATGGTAAAGATTATAACTTTGTAGGTGTAATAATTACTAATGAAAATGTTACGCTGGCAGACAAAGAACGATCTTCAAATTGGACTGCGAAATTAGCGGAATTGCTAGGGTTAGATGCAGTAATCATTTCTGAAGAAGGGTTTGGTAATCCTGATACTGATTTAATGATGAACTGTAAGAAGATTGCTGCAAAAGGAATCAAGGCTGTACTGATTACTGACGAATACGCAGGAAGAGATGGGGCATCACAGTCATTGGCAGATGCTGATAAATCTGCTGATGCAGTTGTAACAGCGGGCAATGCTAATGAAATAATTGAGTTGCCGCCAATGAAAAAAATAATAGGAGATATGAAACCTGCAGATATTATCGCAGGAGGTTTTGATGGCAGTTTGAAACCGGATGGAAGCATAACTGCTGAAATACAAGTTATAACCGGTTCAACAAGTGAGTTAGGCTTCAACAAACTGTCGGCAACAGAGTATTAATTAGGCATCAATACCGGACTTTTGGTTCCTAATTACGAGTATTACAAATATTACGCTATTTGAGTTTTAATCTTGAATAAATTAAGAATAATAAAAATGAAAGGATGAGTTGTTTGTTAAAAGGGAAAAAGATAATTGCCTTAGGCGATAGAGACGGTATTCCGGCGCCGGCAATAGAAGAATGTGTAAAAACAGCCGGCGCAGAAATAATTTTCGCAGCTACTGAATGTTTTGTCTGAACGGCTGCAGGAGCAATGGATTTGGAAAATCAAAAGAGGGTTTTAGAACTTTCCGAAAAACACGGTAAAGAGAATGTTGTTGTAGTTTTAGGTGCATCCGAAGCCGAATCAGCCGGATTGGCAGCTGAGACTGTAACAGCCGGTGACCCTACTTATGCAGGTCCATTGGCAGGAGTCTCGTTGGGACTCGGTGTATATCATATATTTGAACTTAAGGATGAAGTAGATGCAGATGTTTATGATGAACAGTGCGGTATGATGGAAATGGTATTGGATATAGATGCAATAGGTGCTGAAGTTAAATCTATAAGAGATCAATACTCAAAGTTTTAAACTTAGCTTCAATTGCGGAAGGACGGAAATAAGAGAGGAGGGAAGTAAATTATGATAAAAGTGGTTCATTATATAAATCAGTTCTATGGCGGTATCGGAGGCGAAGAAAAAGCTGATATTAAACCTGAAATCAGAAAAGGTACTGTCGGCCCCGGTATGGCCTTAAAGGGTGCCCTTGGGGAAGATGCGCAAATAGTAGCAACAGTTATATGTGGTGATTCATACTTTAACGAAAATTTAGAAGAAGCTACAAGTGAAATATTAGAAATGGTAAAGGAATACGAGCCAGATTTGTTTATAGCCGGACCTGCTTTTAATGCGGGAAGATATGGAGTTGCTTGCGGAAGTATTTGCAAAGCTGTTAAAGACAGTTTAAATATACCTGTTATATCCGGGATGTATCCTGAAAACCCGGGTGCAGAAATGTTTAAAAAGGATTTGCACATTATTGAAACAGCTAATGCTGCCACAGGTATGAGACAGGCTATACCGGCTATGGCTAAACTATCTTTAAAACTAGTAAAAGGTGAAGAGATTGGACCACCCTCTGATGAAGGCTATATCCCCAGAGGGATTAGGAAGAACATATTTAGAGAAGAAAGAGGTTCAAAAAGAGCAGTTAATATTTTGGTAGCAAAGCTTAAAGGGGAAGAATTTGAAACAGAATATGCCATGCCTGATTTTGACAGAGTAGAACCTAATCCGGCTATTGTAGATTTAAAAAATGCAAAAATTGCTTTAGTTACTTCCGGAGGTATAGTTCCAAAAGGGAATCCGGATAGAATAGAAGCATCCAGTGCTTCAAAATATGGTAAATACGATATAGAAGGTGTTACGGATCTGACAGCAGAGACTTATGAAACTGCACATGGTGGTTATGATCCTGTTTATGCCAATGAAGATGCAGATAGAGTTTTGCCGGTAGATGTGATGAGAGACCTTGAAAAAGAAGGTATTATCGGTGGACTTCATAGGTACTTCTACACTACTGTCGGTAACGGTACTTCCGTTGCAAACTCTAAGAAATTTGCATCAACCTTTACAAAAGAATTAGTAAGCGATGGGGTTCAGGCAGTTATATTAACGTCTACGTGAGGAACCTGTACACGTTGCGGTGCAACAATGGTAAAAGAAATTGAAAGGGCAGGTTTACCTGTTGTTCATATATGTACAGTTGTACCTATTTCTTTAACTGTAGGCGCAAACAGAATAGTTCCGGCTGTTGCCATTCCACACCCGTTAGGCAACCCGGCGCTAAGCAAAAAAGATGAAAAAGAACTTAGAAGAGAACTGGTATTAAAAGCTTTAAAAGCTTTACAAACAGAAGTGGATGGACAGACAGTTTTTGAAAAATAAAGAAAGGGTGGTAAATTACCACCCTTTTTAAAAATAAATATGGAGGTGCTATTATGACAACGCCGGTAGTGAAAGGCGCTGCATATGTTCTTGTACACACACCGGATATGGTTATGCATTACGGAACAACTTGCTCCGTAGAGCATGAAGTAAATCCAAATTCGGATTTTTTAAAAAAAGTCCCCGAACATTTAAGGACTTTTGAAGAAGCTGTTAAATATGCTCCAAATCAAGTCTATATTGGCAATATGTTGCCTAATGATCTTCATGGCATAGAAAAACCATGGTATAACAATCTTATTGATGATGCAAAAGCCGAAGGTAAACAAGGTGAAATAGTTTCGCAAGACGAGTTTTATATAGCAATGAAATTAAGTGATGCCTTTGATTTAGTAATGTTAGAAAAAGATTTTATCGCTAATACGAAAGGTAAACTTGAAATCAAACCGTATTATTCTGAAGTTGAACTTAAGAAGATAGGGGAAGGCTATGAAATAGCCGATATTGAAGAAAAAGTTTCAAAAGGTGCGGAACCCTTATTAGTAAAGGATAAACTTGTTGGTTGTGTTAAAGCCGCTCATGAAAGAGATAAAAATCTTTCAGCTCATGTTATGGTTGAAAATATAGTTTCAAAAGCATCAGGTGTTATTGCTTTAAAAAATTTAATATTTAAGAATGATATATCTGCCGATTCAATCGAATATGTAATAGAATGTTCTGAAGAAGCGTGCGGAGATATGAATCAAAGAGGTGGAGGCAATTTTGCAAAAGCAATAGCTGAGACTGCCGGTGCGACCGGGGCAACAGGTTCAGATACAAGAGGTTTTTGTGCTGCGCCTGCACATGCATTAGTTAATGCTGCGGCTTTAGTGAAATCGGGGGTATATAAAAGTGTTGCTATAGTAGCAGGTGGTGCTACTGCTAAGCTTGGTATGAATGGAAGAGACCATGTGCAAAAAGGTATGCCCATACTTGAAGATTGCCTAGGTACATTTGCGGTACTGGTTACTGAAAACGATGGTGTAAGTCCTATATTGAGGACTGATATCGTTGGAAGGCACACTGTTGGAACCGGTTCATCACCGCAGGCAGTTATGGAATCAATTATTACAATGCCACTAGATAAAAACGGTTTGAAAATAACCGATATAGACAAATATTCAGTTGAAATGCAAAACCCTGAGATTACAGTGCCGGCCGGTGCAGGCGATGTGCCTTTGGCAAATTATAAGATGATTGCCGCTTTAGGAGTTAAAAGAGGAGATATTGAGAGAACAGCAATGCAAGATTTTATAGAAAATCATGGTATGCCCGGATTTGCTCCCACACAAGGGCATATTCCTTCAGGGATACCTTTTGTTGGTGCTGCGAAGGAAATGTTGGAATCAGGTGAAATTGATAAAGCGATGATTGTGGGAAAGGGAAGTTTATTTCTAGGGAGAATGACTAATTTGTTTGACGGTGTATCCATAGTAATGGAAAGAAATACAGGGAAAGTAGAAGAGGCAGGAACTGTTTCTAAAGAAGAAATTAAGGGAATGGTAGCAGAAACGATAAAAGAATTTGCAGCATTCTTACTGGATGGGAAGTAGGGGTGAATGTGATGGAAAATGTAAAAGTACTTTTAGGTGAAGTGTTTAATGAAATCGCAGATGGTATTTCAACAGGCAGTTTCGCTCCTAAAGTAAAAGTAGGCCTTACCATTCTTGGTAGCGAACTAGGTTCGCAAGAACTGATAAAAGGTGCCGAGATGGCAATTAAAAAGTATAATGATTTTGAAGTTGTTCTTATCGGTCAAAAAAGTGATACTCCCCTTAAAACTGTTTATGTAGATTCGGAAGAAGAAATGCACAAAAAAATGGATGAGCTTTTGGATTCCGGAGAAATTGATGCAGCTGTTACTATGCATTATAATTTTCCCATAGGTGTTTCAACTGTTGGAAGAGTGATAACTCCGGGACTTGGTAAGGAATTGATATTGGCTACAACTACCGGGACTTCTTCTACTCATAGAGTTGAGGGTATGGTAAAGAATGCCTTGCACGGAATTATAACAGCAAAGTCTCTTGGGATAGAAAGTCCAACAGTAGGTATACTCAATGTTGATGGAGCACGGCAAGTTGAAAGAGCTTTGAAAGAGTTAAGCGGCAATGGATATCATATAGAGTTTGCAGAGTCGGTAAGATCAGACGGAGGCTGTATTATGAGAGGAAATGACCTTTTAGCGGCGGCTTCTGACGTTATGGTTATGGATACCTTGACAGGAAATATTATGATGAAAATGTTTTCTTCTTATACTACGGGAGGCAGTTATGAGTCTTTAGGTTATGGTTATGGCCCCGGAGTTGGAGAAGGACAAAGTAGAATAGTATGCATATTATCAAGAGCTTCCGGTGCACCTGTTGTATGTGAAGCAATTCGCTTTGCAGCTTCTTGTGCAAAAGGTAGATTAACTGAAACAACCAATAAAGAATATGATAAGGCAAGAAAAGCAGGTTTGGAAGGGATTCTAAAAGAACTTACAAAGGATGTAAAAAAGACTTCATCTGAAGAAGTAAAAATGCCTGATAAAAAGGTTGTTACCGAATCAATTGCCGGTATAGATATATTAGAGTTGGATAATGCTGTACTTGTACTGGCAAAGGAAGGTATTTATTCAGAAAGCGGTATGGGATGTACCGGTCCTATTGTTTTGACTTCGACTGAAGACTTTGAAAAAGCAGTTGATGTTTTGTTTGAAAATAAATTGATTACACAAAAACCTTCTAATATTCAATGTTAAGCAATAAAGCCTATTTCAATCTTATGAAGTAGGCTTTGTCTATCTATAAACATTCATTTATAATACAACATAATATTTATATAAATTAGCTTTAAGTGAATTTAATATTTAATACATAAGCAGGATTTTTTCAATTTATATAGAATAAATAACCAGTTATGTATTTTAAAAAAATAAGGGGGAAGATACAATTGTCTAAAAGATTTCTATGTTTATTGTTAGCATTGGTAATGGTTTTGGCACTTTTTGCCGGCTGCACAAAACCTGAAACTCCTGACCCGGAAGACGAAGGTGAAATATCTACAGAACCGGAGGTACCTGCTTATTCATTTGGTATGGTTACAGATGTAGGTGGTATTGGCGATAAATCTTTTAACGACAGTGCATGGGCAGGGATTGAAAAGGCAGGGAGCGAGCTAGGTGTTGAACCTAAATTATTACAGTCTACTAAACAGGATGATTACCCGCCAAACCTTGGTAATATGGCGCAATCTGTTGACTTAACCTTAGCCGTCGGTTTCTTATTTGAAGATGCTATGAACACTACAGCAGATCAATATCCAGACAAATATTTCGGGCTTATTGACGAAGTAGTAGATAAACCTAATGTAATGTCAGTAACATTTAAAGAGCATGAAGGCTCTTTCTTAGTAGGTGTAATTGCAGGCCTTACTACCAAATCAAATGTAATCGGTTTTGTAGGGGGCATGGATTTTCCTGTTATTAATAGGTTTGAAGCCGGATTTATAGCAGGTGTTAAATCAGCTAATCCAAAGGCAAAGGTAATTGTAAATTATACGGGTGCTTTTGACGACCCGGATAAAGGAAAAGAAGTAGCTTTGACTCAATTTCAACAAAAAGCTGATGTAATATTTCATGCTTCCGGTGCTTGTGGCATAGGTGTCATCATGGCTGCAGACGAAAAGGATTTCTGGGCTATAGGTGTCGATATGGACCAAGCCGCCGAATCTACTAAAAACAAAGTCCTTTGCAGTATGATAAAAAGGGTTGATGTAGCAACTTATACTGTAATCCAATCATACGTGAATAATGATTTCAAAGGCGGGGCAGCTAATGCACTTGAATTAGGCCTAAAAGAAGATGGAGTCGGTGTAGGCGATGGTGGAAATAATGTTTCTGCTGAATTATCCGCAATAGCAGATAAATACAAAGAAGCTATTAATGACGGAACTATTGTAGTTCCATCTACAAGAGAAGAATTAGAAGAGTTTGAGCCTGTTGAGATTGAATAGATAATAATGATTAAGAATAAAAGCTAGATGCATATGCTTCTAGCTTTTATTCACGTATGCTTCGTTTTGCATTTCTGAAAAAAGTTCAAGCAGGAAAGGTGGGAAAAATTATTGTCTCTTATTGTTGAAATGAAAGGAATAAGTAAATCTTTTCCCGGAGTGCAGGCAAATGATAATATTAATATCAATATAAAACAAGGCGAGATTCACGTTTTACTAGGAGAGAACGGGGCAGGTAAATCAACTTTAATGAATATTTTATATGGATTATATACACCGGATGAGGGTGAAATTTTTGTTAAAGGAAAGAAGGTTAAAATAATAAGTCCAAATATCGCTATTTCTCTTGGAATAGGAATGGTTCATCAACATTTTATGCTTGTGCCGCCCTTCACTGTGGCAGAGAATATAATTTTAGGCTTAGAACCAAAGAAAGGTTTTATTTTAGATTTGGATAAGGCAATAAAAGATGTAAAAGAGCTTTCGAACAAATATGAATTAAAAGTTGATCCTTATGCCAAAATACAAGATATTTCAGTCGGAATGCAACAAAGAGTGGAGATCTTAAAAACACTTTATAGAGGTGCTGAAATACTTATCTTGGATGAACCAACAGCAGTTTTAACTCCGCAGGAGATAGGTGAGCTGGGGATTATATTAAAAAGCTTGGTTAGTCAGGGCAAGTCTATAATTCTGATAACACATAAATTGAAAGAAGTAATGGTTATGAGTGATATAGTAACAATAATTAGAAGCGGTAAGGTAATAGATACTTTAAAGACATCGGAGACGAACATTGAGGAACTGGCGGAGAAAATGGTTGGCAGGAAAGTTAGCCTTACAGTTAAAAAAGAAACAGCTAATTTAGGTGAAACGATATTACAATTGAAAAATATTAAGGCTTTGGATAACAGAGGGCTGGAAGCGGTAAAAGGAGTCAGCTTTGAGATAAAGAGCGGAGAAATATTAGGTATAGCGGGTGTAGATGGAAATGGTCAAAATGAGCTTGTGCAGACAATAACAGGTTTAAGAAAAGCAACAGAAGGTGAAATAAAATTAGAAAATAAAGATATTACAAATAAAAGCCCTAAGGAAGTAATAGAAGCAGGAGTTGGCTATATTCCCGAAGATAGGCATAATAGAGGTTTGATACTTGATTTCTCTCTGGCTGAAAATGCTATTTTGGGAACACATAGAAAGTCCGGTTTTAAAAAGAATTTGGGTCTTGATTATAAAAAAATCAGAGAACATAGCAGAAAGTTGATTGAAGAATTTGATGTCAGGACACCTAGTGAAAAGGTATATGCTAAAGCATTATCCGGCGGCAATCAACAAAAATTAATTATAGCAAGAGAATTTGACAGGGAACCAAGCTTATTAGTAGCATCTCAGCCAACAAGAGGTTTGGACGTGGGTGCTATTGAATATGTTCATAAAAGGTTAATTGAACAAAGGGATAAAGGAAAGGCAATTTTACTTGTTTCTTTGGAATTAGATGAAATACTAGCATTATCTGATAGAATAGCTGTTATGTATGATGGCAAAATTGTAGATATTGTTGATGCTAAAGTAGCCACTGAAACCGAACTTGGAATAATGATGGCAGGTGGTAAAACAAATGAGAACCAGTGGGAGGGTAGCTAATGGAAAGCATGAAATCCGAATTTAAAAGTAATATAAAGAACACCTTTAGCGAAATAATGTACCCTCTTATTGCAATAGTTTTTTCCTTTGTTGCAGCGGGTATATTGGTTTATGCTTTTGGGAAGGATCCAATTGTTGCGTTTAAAGCATTATTTTGGGGAAGTTTAGGGGATTTAAATAAAGTAGGTGAAACTCTTGTAACTACCACAACATTGATTTTAACCGGATTATCCATTGCATTTGCATTTAGATGCGGTTTATTTAATATAGGCGCTGAAGGACAATTTATTATGGGCGGAGTTATTTCTTTATGGGCAGGATGGGCTTTTAAAGGACTGCCGGCATTTTTACATGTTACTATTACACTAATTGCGGGTGCGATAGGCGGCGGTTTATGGGCAGGAATAATAGGATGGTTAAAAGCTAAAGTTGGTTCGCATGAAGTTATAAACAGTATTATGATGAACTATATTGCCATGAATCTGAGCAATTACCTAATAATGACGGTACTCAATGAACCTAATAAAGCTTTTTCCGTTGAAATAGAAAAGTCTGCAAGATTATGGAGACTATCAGAAAAATTTATACAATTTAAGTATTCAAGGATTCACATAGGGATACTGATTGCACTTATTGTTGCCTTATTTACTTATTATTTACTTAACAAAACCATTAGAGGCTATGAGATTAGAGCTGTTGGTTTTAACCCTGGCGCAGCAGAATATGGAGGTATAGATGTTAGCAAAAATATAGTGTTGGCAATGTTTATTTCCGGTTTGTTTGCAGGATTGGCCGGTGGGATTCAAACTGCAGGAGTGCAATATAGAGTTAATAATCTGTTTGGATTTACAGGTTATGGTTTAGATGGCATAGCGGTTGCCTTGGTAGGCAATAACCATCCTATTGGCGTTATACTATCAGCTCTTTTATTTGGTATTTTACAAAAAGGCGGACCAATGATGCAGGTGGAAGGGATACCTAAGGAAGTGGTAGGTATTATTCAAGGAATTATTATTTTGTTTGTAGCTGCAAATTTTGTTCGGGTTATGGCTAAAACATTTCGAGGCAAGAAAGCAAGTCATGAGGCTAAAATAAAAGAGGGGGTTAAGTAGCATGTTAAATCTATTAAATATTTTATTCTTTTCAACAATTAGATCTGCTACACCTCTAATTTTTCCGGCTTTAGGCGGGACTTTTTCAGAAAAGTCAGGGGTGGTGAATATAGGACTTGATGGGATGATGACTGTAGGTGCATTTGCAGCTGTTTTAATTAGCTACAAAACGGAATCTCCTTGGCTTGGTTTTATTGGTGCGATGATTGCCGGTGGATTGTTTGGTTTATTACTTGCTTTTTTAAGCATATACTTTAAAGCAAATCAGGTTGTAGTGGGAACAGCAATTAATATTCTTGCAGCTAGTTTAACAACCTTTCTCTTAGTAGAAATATGGGGTAAACCCGGGCAAACCGGTAATGTTAGGTACTTCGAACCCTGGGGACCTTTTAATATGTTCACTTACTTATCCTTAATACTTGTAGCAATATCTTATTTTGTACTTTACAAAACTGCATTCGGATTAAGAATCAGATCAGTAGGTGAGCATCCCAGAGCAGCTGATACCTTAGGGGTAAATGTATATCTTATAAGATATATTTGTGTGACATTAAGCGGAATTTTGGCAGGTATAGGCGGGGCATCTTTATCTATTGGTTCTATAAGTTTGTTTAAAGAGGGAATGGTAGCAGGAAGAGGTTTTATTGCATTAGCAGCGATGATTTTCGGGAAATGGCATCCGATAGGAGCAGCTTTAGCATGTTTATTTTTTGGATTAGCTGATGCTATACAAACTATATCAATGTCCTTTGGCTGGAAAGTGCCAAAAGAGTTTTTATTCGCTCTTCCTTATATAATGACTATGCTTGCAGTTTCAGGTATAATAGGCAAATCAATAGCTCCGGCTGCTAGTGGTACTCCTTATGATAAAGGTGAAAGTTAGCATATTTATATATTTATGAAGTGCGGTTTTATTACTGCACTTTTTTTTATTATAAAAATCATCTTTTATTTAAATAATTTATTGAAACTTTTTTATTGGGAATTGATAAACGGTTATGATATAATCTAATTGCAAACGTTGATATATAATGGATTACCAATGTTTTGATAAATGTGTTTAATATGTATTTGCTTGTTTTACGTTAAGGGGTGAAAGAAATGAGAATGGGATATGATCTTGTACTGGAACAACAACAGAAGCTGATTATGACACCGGAACTTAGATTGGCTTTAAAAGTGTTGCAATTATCTACAGTAGAGCTGGAAGAATTGATAAAAGAAGAACTTGAAACTAATCCTGTGCTTGATATTGTGGAGTATGATCGGGAAGAAAAAACTAACAAAGAGGAGATCATTGAAAAAAAAGAAGACAATCCCGTTGACGAGATTGATTGGAAAGAATACTTACAATATCAGGGAAAAAGCTATTATATTGAGAATAGTACAAATGATGATATGCCGGAGTTCCCTTATGATAACATGCCAACATATGGTGATACACTTAAAGAACATCTCCTTTTTCAGCTTAATACTATAAATATGTGCAAAAAAGAATGCAGTATTGGACAATACATTATTGAAAGTCTTGATGATAACGGATATTTAAGAATGCCTGTAGCTGAACTGGCAAGGATAATGAAAACAACAGAAGAAGAGGTAGAAAAGGTACTTAGAATAATACAGACATTTGAACCAATAGGAGTAGGGGCAAGAGATCTGTCGGAGTGTTTGCTAATACAGATTAGATTAAAAGATATAAAAGATGAGAACTTAGAAATAATCATTAAAGAACACTTAGATGATATAGCTGGAAATAGAATAGTTAATATTGCAAAAAAATTATCTATTTCAGTTAATAAAGCTCAAAAATATAGTGACATGGTTAAGAGTCTCGAGCCAAAACCCGGAAGATCCTTTTTTTGTGGCAGCGATTGTAGATACGTTGTGCCCGATGTATTTATAGAGAAAGTTGACGGAGAATATATAATAATTGTAAATGATAATTATGGCTCAAGATTAATTATAAATAACTATTATAAAGAAATAATCAGGAAGGGGGATAAGTCATCGGAAGCAATGAAATTTGTTAACGAGAAACTATCCTCGGCATTATGGTTAATAAAAAGTTTGGAACAAAGGAAGAATACGTTATATAGGGTAGTTAAGACAATTTTAGAATACCAAATGGATTATTTTGAAAAAGGTGATAGTTATTTAAAAACAATGACACTAAAAGATATTGCAGATGAAATCCAAGTTCATGAATCTACTGTGAGCAGAGCAATAAGCGGTAAATATGCGCAAACACCTAGGGGAACATTTGATATAAAATACTTTTTTAAATCCGGTGTAGGAACAGACTTCGGACAAGATATTTCTTCAGAGAGTATTAAAAAAATGATTAAACAGATTATAGATAAAGAAAACAATCAAAAACCGAAAAGTGATCAAGCAATTGCAAATATTTTAGAAAAGGAAGGTTATAAAATATCAAGAAGGACAGTAGCAAAGTACAGAAATGAAGCAGGCATTCCGGCATCATCAAGAAGGAAAAGATATTAAAAATTTATATATTGGAGGTAAATGAATGGTCACAAAAAAAACTATTGAGGATTTAAATGTTAAAGGTAAAAGGGTTTTAATGAGGGTGGATTTTAATGTTCCAATGGATGAAAACTGTCGGATAACAGATGTAAGAAGAATAGAAGGAGCCCTGCCTACTATTAAATATTTAAAGAATAAAGGGGCTAAAATCATCCTAATGTCGCATTTAGGAAGGCCTAAAGGTAAATTTAATCCTACATTTTCATTAAAACCTGTATCGGAAAAATTATCTGAATTGTTGAATGAAAACATTATATTTGCAAAAGACGTAATTGGGGAAGATGCATATAATAAATCCTGTGATTTAAAAGAAGGCCAAGTAATGTTAATTGAAAACGTACGTTTTCATGCTGAAGAAGAGAAAAATGATTTAGAGTTTGCAAAAAAGCTGTCTTTACTGGGAGATATATTTATTAATGATGCATTTGGCACAGCCCATAGGGCACATGCTTCAACCGCCGGAATAGCAGAATACTTGCCATCGGCTGTAGGCTTTCTAGTACAAAAAGAGTTAGAGGTAATGGGTAATGCCATGAATAATCCCCAAAGACCTTTTATAGCAATTCTGGGCGGTGCTAAGGTTTCAGATAAAATTGGAGTAATTGAAAACCTTATGGAAAAGGTTGATATGCTTTTAATCGGCGGTGGAATGGCTTACACGTTTTTTAAGGCAATGGGTAGAGAAATAGGTAAATCTATTGTAGAAGAGGATAAAGTTGAGTTAGCAAATAGAATCTTGGATAAAGCTAACAGTAAAGGAATTAAAATAATGCTTCCTATTGATAATGTAGTTAGTAGCGAATTTAAGGAAGATACAGATTATAAAACAGTAGATTCAGATAAGATCCCTGCAAATTATATGGGAATGGATATAGGAGAAAAAACCATAGAAATATTTAGTGAAGCTATATTAAGTGCAAAAACAGTAATTTGGAATGGACCTATGGGAGTTTTCGAAATGAAAGTCTTTTCTAAAGGAACTTACGCACTTGCCGATGCTGTGTCAAGGGTTAACGGTACTACAATAATTGGCGGTGGGGATTCAGCTGCTGCAATAGAGCAACTCGGTTTTGCGGATAAAATGACACATATATCTACAGGTGGAGGGGCATCTTTAGAATTTTTCGAAGGGAAAGTACTGCCCGGTATTGATGCAATAGATAATAAATAGTTTTAGGTTGACAGGTAAATGTCAAAATTGGATAATAGATTGAGAAGTTTGAAAATAAAAAGAGGTGAAAAGATGAGAAAACCCATTATTGCCGGGAATTGGAAGATGCATAATACATTATTTGAATCCGGAGAAATGCTTAAAGAATTGTTACCATTGGTGAATAAAAGCTCTGTAGAAGTTATTATATGTCCTAATTATACTTCACTTACTGAAATATTTAAATTGTTAAAAGGCTCTAATATAAAGCTTGGTGCCCAGAATATGCACTATGAAGAAAAAGGTGCGTATACAGGTGAAGTGTCGCCTGTGTTTTTAAAGGAAATAGGTGTGGATTATATTATATTAGGACATTCAGAAAGAAGGAAGATTTTTGGAGAAATCGATGTAATTATAAATAAGAAAATTAAAGCGGCTTTAAAACATAATCTAAGTCCGATTCTATGTGTGGGTGAAACTTTAGAAGAAAGAGAAAAGGATATTACATATGAAATAATTAAAAAGCAGATAGAATATTGCTTAGAAGGTTTAAAAGATACTAATTTAGATAAACTTGTGGTTGCTTATGAACCGGTTTGGGCGATAGGTACCGGTAAAACAGCCACAAAAGAAGATGCGAATGATGTAATTAGTTTTATAAGAAGGCTATTATCAGAATATATTAATAAAAAAATGGCGGATAAAACAAGGATTCTTTACGGAGGGAGTGTAAAGCCGAATAATATTAAAGAATTGATGGAAATGGGAGAGATTGACGGTGCATTAGTCGGCGGAGCAAGTCTCAAAGCCAATGATTTTGCTAAAATTATTAATTATTAAATTAGGAAGGTGGATACGATGTCAACAATTACTGATGTATATGCAAGAGAAATATTAGATTCTAGAGGTAATCCGACAATTGAAGTTGAAGTGGAGTTGGAAAGTGGTATTTATGGCAGGGCAGCAGTACCATCAGGTGCATCAACAGGTGCTTTTGAAGCTGTAGAATTGAGAGATAAAGATAAAAATAGATATATGGGAAAAGGTGTTTTGACTGCCGTCGATAATGTAAACAGTATTATTGCTCAAGAAGTTATTGGAATGGATATTTTAGATCAAATAGGAATAGACAATAGGCTGATTGAGTTAGACGGAACACATAACAAATCAAAGTTGGGTGCCAATGCTACACTAGGCGTCTCGCTAGCTGCAGCTCATGCGGCGGCAAATGAATTGGGCATCCCTTTATTAAGTTACATAGGCGGAGTTAATGCCAAGGTATTACCGGTACCAATGATGAATATTTTAAATGGGGGAGCTCATGCAGATAATAATGTAGATATTCAGGAGTTTATGATTATGCCTATAGGGGCTGAGAGTTTTAAAGAGGCTGTAAGAATGTGTGCTGAAATATTTCATAATTTAAAAGAAGTCCTTAAAGAACGAGGT
>JALNWH010000039.1 GCA_023230985.1 Bacillota bacterium | reverse complement strand
CTCCTCAAGTTGGACTCGAACCAACGACCCTGCGGTTAACAGCCGCATGCTCTACCGACTGAGCTATTGAGGAAAACAACTGACAAATTATATTCTACTAACTTTAAAGTTAATTGTCAATAGTAATTTAAATCATTTTGTTATTATGAGGCAATAAAAAACCGGATACGTATAGTTTTTAGGAAAAGCTTGCCTATAAATACTATATAAATAGAATTGTACCATTTATAGGGTTTATTCTAAATAATCTTTCAGCTTTTTACTCCTACTTGGATGACGGAGCTTTCTTAGAGCTTTTGCCTCTATCTGCCTTATTCTTTCTCTCGTAACATTAAATTCTTTTCCTACTTCTTCTAATGTCCTAGCCCTGCCATCATCAAGACCAAATCTTAATCTTAGCACTTTTTCTTCCCTTGGGGTCAATGTCACCAGGACATCCATTAGCTGTTCTTTAAGCAATGTAAAAGCAGCAGCCTCTGCAGGTGCAAGAGCATCATCATCAGGAATAAAATCTCCAAGGTGACTGTCTTCCTCCTCACCGATTGGAGTTTCCAAAGATACCGGCTCTTGAGCTATTTTTTGTATCTCCCTAACCTTCTCTACAGGCAACCCCATTTCTTCCGCAATTTCTTCCGGTACAGGATCTCTGCCAAGTTCTTGTAAAAGCTGCCTATGAACTCTAATAAGCTTATTTATAGTCTCCACCATATGAACAGGTATTCTAATTGTTCTGGCTTGATCTGCAATCGCTCTTGTTATAGCTTGCCTAATCCACCATGTGGCATAAGTACTAAACTTAAAACCTTTGTTGTAATCAAATTTTTCTACAGCTTTAATTAACCCTAAATTACCTTCCTGTATCAAATCAAGAAACAGCATTCCTCTTCCAACATATCTTTTTGCAATACTGACTACAAGCCGTAAATTCGCCTCTGTAAGCTTTTTCTTAGCTTCAAGCTCTCCCATTTCCATTCGTTTCGCTAAATCTATTTCCTCATCAGAGGTTAACAAAGGCACCTTCCCTATTTCTTTTAAATACATCCTTACCGGATCATCAATGCTTACTCCTTCCGGAACAGAAAGATCCAAATCGACTTCTTCTGAATTTTCATCGTCATCATCGTCTATAGGTGGAATATCTACTTCAGTTTCGATATTGCCAATTACCTCGATGCCTTTAGATTCTAGATATTCATATATTTTATCTATCTGCTCCGAATCTATTTCAACTTCTTCAAGAGCATCCATTATTTCTTTATAGGAAAGAATCCCGCTTTTTTTACCCTTTTCAACCAATTCTTTTATATCATTTATTTTTAATGTTTCATTTTTCAAGGTTAACCCCTCCCTTCAAGGATACTATTTCTTTTTCTTTTGTAAATCCATTATCTCCATAAATATTTTATTTGCCTTTTCTTTTTCTTCTCTTTCAAAACATTCATTCATTGCTATGGTAAGTTCTTCTATTTTGTTTCCTATACTAAATTGATAAATCTTATCAATATAAATATCCAGTAGTTCTATATCTTTTTTAGAAATATCAATATTGAAAACTTGTGAAGCTTTTTCCTTTTCTTTTTCATCTTCCAAATGGATTAGTATTTCTCCGGCAGATATCATTTTTCCTTCTTTTATTTTTAAATTTATTATATTAGCAATCTTTTCATGTAAACCTTTTGAAAAACTATCAGGTTTAATCCTTTTAAAAACATATTCTGATTTATCTTTGTATAAAGCACATATATTAAGTATCTTTTTTTCAGCAATAATTTGCCCGCTTAAATCGTTTTCATCTTTTTTCAATCTGCTTATTATATTATGCCTATTATTTCCACTGATATGCTTCCTTTTGTTTTTCTTTACTTCTGCATATATAGCTTCTTCATTTATTCGTAATTCTTTAGTAAATTTTTTTATATATACATCAATTTCTATAGGACTTTCCAGTTTACTAAGTATAACGGCTAGCTTTTTAGAAAATTTTACTCTATCATCCAATATACTAAGATCAAAGTTCTTTTTTGCATTGTGAATTTTATATTCTATTAATGAATAACTTCTGTTTAATAAATCGTTGAAGGCACTAACACCTTTACTCCTAATAAAATCATCCGGATCCATCCCTATTGGCAAAGTTAACACCTTAACTATACAGCCTTCTTTTTGAAGTATTGATAAGCCTTTGAGTGTGGCAGACTGTCCTGCTACATCTGAATCATAGGCTATGATGATTTCATTAGCATATCTTTTTAGTAATCTAGCCTGCTGTTTAGTAAAAGCTGTCCCTAACGAAGCTACAACATTCTTAATACCAAACTGATACAAAGAAATAACATCCATATATCCTTCTACTACAATTATATTTTTTAAACCTCTTATTTCCTTTACTATATTTAAAGCATAGATGCTATTGCTTTTACTATAAATCATCGTTTCAGGCGAATTTAAATACTTTGGTTTGCTTTCATCAAGTACCCTCCCGCCAAATGCTATTACATTGCCTTTTAAGTCAATAATCGGAAACATTATCCTATTTCTAAATCTATCATAATATCCTTTGTCTTTTTTTACTATAAGGCCAGTTCTTTCTATTAAATCGTCTGAATAGCCCTTTGATTTTAAAAATCTATTAAGTTTGTCCCAACTATCTATTGAATATCCAATACCAAATTTTTTTGCTATATTTTGTTCAAGTCCTCTACCGGAAAGATACTCCATTGCATTAGCATTTTTTTTAATATTCTCGTAAAAAAATTTTGCCGCTTCGGTATTAATTTTATAAAGTTCTTCTTTAGCCTTAATCTTCTCTAATTCATTTTTGTCGATTCTTTCGTCAATAGGAATTCCTGCTCTTTTAGCTAAAAAATATAAAGCCTCAACATAGCTTAACCTTTCAATTTTTTGAACGAAAGTAATCACATTGCCTCCTACACTACATCCAAAACAGTAAAATAACTGTTTTTCTAAAGAAACACTGAAAGAAGGCGTCTTCTCAGTATGGAAAGGGCATAAACCCCAGTGATTTTTACCTTTCTTTGTAAGATTAAGATATTGAGATATTAATTCAACAATATCATTTTTCTCAATTATCTCAGAAACCTTATCTTCTGAGAAATACATATCTATACCGCCTTTAAATACTTTTAATCTTTTTGGATGAATTATCCATCCATATAACAAACACCAAAATTTCAAATCATTTATAGTTACTTACTATCAATATATAAATAGTTACCTTATAATGATTTTTGCCTATATAGTATTAATTCGATAAAAGTTGAAAATATCCTACATGATTACATAAAATATTATTATAATTATAAGAATTGCCAAGATAATGGTATGAAAATGGATTTATACTTGTTCAAAGCATATCTATCTGTCATTCCAGCGATATAATCGCAAACAATTCGATGTATATCTTCTTCTGGCAAACTTTCCATCATATTATTAATAATTTCATTAGGTTCTTCTATTAAATGAGAATATAATGCTTTCAATATATATTGAACCTTTATTTCTTCTTTTTTTGCTTCTGAACCTGTATATATATTTTTAAATAAAAAATCTCTTAAACCATTTGTAGCACATTCAATCTCATCGCTCATTTTTATAAATGGTCTGTTCAAACTTTTATCTATTATATCTAATATCATTGTATTTATCCTATCTTTATGACTATTTCCCAGTACCTTTATATATTCTTTTGGCAATTCTTCTATATTCACTATATTTGCTCTAATAGCATCATCTATATCATGATTAATATAAGCAATTCTATCAGAAACCCTTACCACAGCACCTTCTAAAGTATTAGGCATACGATTTCCTGTATGATTAACTATACCATCTTTAACCTCTTGAGTCAGATTTAAACCTTTTCTATTTTCTAAAACTTCAACTACCCTCAGGCTTTGTTCGTTATGTTTAAAACCTAATGAATATAGATTATTTAATACTAATTCACCGGAATGTCCAAAAGGGGTATGTCCAAGGTCATGCCCCAAGGAAATAGCTTCAGTTAAATCTTCATTTAATCTTAAAGCCCTAGCAATAGTCCTCGCTATCTGGGAAACCTCCAATGTATGTGTAAGTCTGGTTCTATAATGATCTCCTTCAGGTGAAATAAAGACTTGAGTTTTATGCTTTAATCTTCTAAAGGCTTTTGAATGAATTATCCTATCCCTATCTCTTTGAAATTCTGTTCTAATATCACATTTTTGTTCGTATTCGTTTCTTCCTTTAGTGTTTATGCTTTTTACAGCATATTGTGAAAGTGTTTTTTGTTCAATGTCTTCTGTTATTTCTCTAATTAACATAAAAAACCCCTTTCAAAATATTTAACTATTAAGTATATACAACAAAAATAATATATTTCCTTTATTTATATTGAAATTTAAAAAATATAGTTTAGTAAACTACTTAAAATAACTGTTACAGAAATCATAACTTTTTGTCCATTGTTCACCGAATTCAAATTGTTTTGTTTGGTAATTTTCGTTTCTTTCAACTCATTTTTCTTTATAAAATTGGCTTTTATTATAATGTTATCTGAATTAATACTTTGTCTTATGGGGAATGTAATTCCATCGGACCAGCTAATAAATACATGTCCGGGTCTTGGAATTGCCATTACAATAGACTTTACACTGTTTTCATTAATATTTCCCGCTTTAACTCCTATTATTGCACCTCCTTCAGTTTCTTCATAAATTTGAATATATTCTATTTTATATTTTAAATTTATAGCAGTTTCTTTAACACTATTATCTTCATCCTTCTTCATTAAGTTTTTAGTTCTACTGTTTTTGGTACTTGAGCTTTTCTTATTACTATCACTTTTATCTTTATCGGGATCTTTGTCAGGATTTCCGTCAGGATCTTTGTCGGGATCTTTGTCTGGGTCCTTATCAGGGTCTTCGCCGGGATCTTCATCGGGATCTTCGTCTGGGTCCTTATCAGGGTCTTCGCCGGGTTCTTCATTAGGGTCTTCATTAGGGTCTTCATCAGGTGCTTCTTTAATATAAATGCTGTTAACATTTTCGTTATCTTTTCCGTTAACTAAAATATATCTTTTCTCCGGCTCATCATACTTATAATCTTTATCTAAAACAAAGCAGTTTATGTTTAAAAGTTTTTCAAATGTTTGTATCAACAAATCATGTAAATTTCCTTCTTTGTCATGATAAGGTTTATTTGTTTTTATTGTAATTTTCGCATCTTCGTCTACTTCATTTATAAGTAAAGAAGATTCATTATTAAGTACTAGTTTGCCATTTCCTGAAAGCTTTCCTTTTATTCTATATTCGTTTCCCGAATTTGCAATAAAAGTGCTTTCTTTATCAATATTTATATTTTCCACTAAGCTTATATTATTGCCAAGTTCAAATTTTTTTGCCGTTACTTCCGAGCTAATGATATTTAATTCATTGGCATCGCAAATTTTTTCCACTTCAATTTTTGAGTTTTTAATATTAATTGTTCTTACCCCGCCTACAGCACCACTAATGCAGTTTGTCGATATTACATTAGGTTTAAGATTTGCGTCTCCTATTATATTAATCGTTGAATCTCCGGTTACAAATGTAGCCTTATCTACACTATTCCCTCCGCTTATAATATTGCCTTCTACTGTACCGCCTTTAATATTTATTACTGTATTGCCTATTAATGTATTATCCCGACTACCGCCATAAATATTTTTAATCGTCCCGCTTTCAAGTGTAATGCTTGTATCGCATTCAATAGTTATGGGTTGATAGTTATCTGCTATACCACCGTATACTGTATCCAATATTGAATCTCCATTAATAACAACAGGAGACCCGCTGGCATATATAGTTACTGTAGTTTTCATATTTGTTAATACAATACCGCCACAAGTTGCAAACCTTATGCTTGTATTACCGGGTTTACAAACAATCCCATTTCCTTTTCCGTCAATCGTAATTAAAAAGTCTTTGCCTCTTTGTTGCATTGCCTTCCTGTCATCCATAGTATCTAAGTCGAGTTTTTCATCCCACATAACATCTTTTTGCATAATAATTATTCCATCATTTTTAACAATTCTAAATGCTTCTGTAAAAGTTTTTGCGGGATTATCCATAGAACCCCTGGTGTTGTTATTATTTTTCGTTCTTCCTCCTAAATAAACTTCATCCAGCATATTATCCACCGTTTCTTCTTCATCTGAAAAAACAGGCATAATAAAAAACATAAACAGTATTATTAAAAATACCGTCCATAAAAAACATTTATTTCTCATCTAGTCTGTCCCCTTATCTTTTGTGTTTTATGCATCTTAAAAAGATACAATTTCAATGTAGTACCTTTTATTAATTCAACATTCCAAGTTGTTTTCCTTTTTTTTTAATAATATTTTAAATAGTTATAGATTTTAAAGAACATCTTCTCTAATAATAAATCTATATAATAAAAAAATAGTATATAATATAACATAGCAAAAATTATAAAGGATGAACTGAAATGATTTCCTTGCCATTTGTTATAGAGTCATTATATTCTACAAAAATCTATAAATGCATAAATAGTCCGCTCAGCCTTCTAACCGGGTTATTCCCTTTCTCTGTGGCTGAAGCTTTAGTTTTTATTCTACTATTGCTATCTTTATATAAATTATTTGTTTTTATAAAAAATGCATATCTATCGCCAAAAAAGTATCTAAATCGCAGGCATCTATTTAAAACTACAAAAAGGTTTTTATTAATCATTATTATATTTTTCATCATTTTTGAAATAATTTGGGGTTTGAACTATTATAGACTCCCTTTCTCTCATATAATAAAAGTTGAAATAACCAAGTACTCAAAATCTGACTTGGAGGAGCTATGTATGTTTCTAATTGAGGAAACAAACAAATATAGAGAAAATATCAATGAAAACAAAGATGGCGTTATGACACTAACCAAAGGTAAAAGATGGGTCTTAAGTAGCGCTTATTTGGGCTATAATACGCTTTCAAATTCTTATAATATATTATCAGGTAAATATGGCAAACCGAAGCCGGTACTGCTTTCTAATCTTATGTGCTATACGGGTATTGTTGGAATATACTTTCCTTTTACCGGCGAGGCAAATGTCAATATGAAAACACCTGATCCTAGTTTCCCTAATACAGTCGCTCATGAAATGGCTCACCAAAGAGGTTATGCAAGAGAAGATGAAGCAAATTTTATATCATACTTGGCATGTATAGAAAATCCCAATATAGAATTTAAGTACTCAGGTTCTTTACTGGCTTTGACCTATTCAATAAACGCTCTTTATAAAGAGGATAAAGAAAGTGCAGATAGTTTAAAAACACATTTTAGTGAGGGACTGGCAAAAGACTTGATTTATATAGGTAGTTTTTGGGAAAAATACGAGGGTCCTGTTGAAAGGATAACAAACGATATCAATGACACATACTTAAAAGCCAATAGTCAAAAGGATGGCGTAAAATCATATGGTAGAATGGTAGACTTATTAATTGCATACTATAAGAAAAATAAATAAAAACTTTTGTATATCACATTTTCAAAGAAAGTTTCATACATTTAATCATGAGGTGATTTTATGTATGATGTGCTTCATCTTCACGATTTTAGCACTAACACAAGTAAAACCTATGATCATGAGCATAGGTTTAAAGGTATTACATCTAAAAATCCTAATTTTAAAGGCCATACCCATTATATGAGCGGATATACTGAAGATAAAGAAGGACACATACACTACTTTTCTTTAATAACCGGACCCGGTTTTAAAGTAAAAGAAGGCCATATTCATTTTTATAAGGCTCTATCTACAATTGATCAAAAGCATTATCACTTTATTATGGGGTATACATCTGTTTACTCAGATTATTAAAATAAATCCGATACACTTTTTAAACCGTAAGCACCCTTTGCTTTTTTTACACCGTTTAAAACAGCCTGTTCAACAGCCAATGCGGCTAAGGTTCCCACAGCTGATATATCAGCATTTATCTTGCCTTGGGACAATACAAAAATCGTATCTCCATCATACATTGTATGGGAAGGTTTTATGGTTCTGGCATATCCATTATGCGCCATTGAAGCAACCTTGCTAGCTTGCGCTTTATTTAAAATAGCATTTGTTATCACTGCACCTATTGTTGTATTACCTGCAAATACATGGTTGCCGCCTTGGCTTTTGATAATAAAATCTTCACTATCTAAGAAACTGCCGTCTTCTTTTAAGGCTCCTGCTATTATTTTATTATTTGTAGGATCTATTACATCCCCCAAACAATTTACAGCAACTAAAGCTCCGACACACAGTTCTCCTATTTTAAAACAGCAAGAACCCAGCCCACCCTTCATCGCACCTTTAATACCTAGAATTTTACCTACCGATGCTCCTGTGCCTGCACCTACATTGCCATCATTAAATTGAATTCTTTCTGAATTAATACAAGCCTCATATCCCATTTTCTTATCAGGCCTTATTTTATAGTTGCCTATTTCCAAATCGAATAAAACAGCACCTATAACTATAGGTACTTTTGTAATGCCTACATCAAAGCCTATTCCACGACCTTCTAAATATTCCATAATACCGGAAGCCGCATCTAATCCAAAGGCACTTCCTCCGGCAAGTAATACACCATGAACTTTATCCACCAGATTCTCCGGATTTAATAAATCCGTCTCCCTCGTACCCGGTGCTCCACCTCTTACATCCACACCTGCAACAGCACCATCTTTGCAGATTATAACAGTACATCCTGTTGCAGATTCTATATCTTCCGCATTGCCTATCTTTATTCCGGGCATGCTTACTATATCAACCTTTTCCATATGCATAAATCATCCTCAATACTAAATTTTTACTCTACTATGCGTTTTTCTAAAACCTGATCTATACTGAAGTTCTCTATTTGTAAATAATATTCTGCGCAATCAATAAGAGCTTTCATGGGTAATAATCCTATTACTTCCGTACCTATTACTGAAACCCCATATCTCATTGCTTCCATCTTTATCATCTCATATGCTCTATAGATAGCTGTCTTTTCATAATTAACTAAATTCATGGATACCTGAACTATATCTCTTTCTTCTAACATTACACCCATTGCTTTAACAAATCTCAAACCGCCACCGGCAAATCTTACTGTTCTAGCAATTTTATCTGCAATAGCTAATTCGTTTGTTCCTAAATTTACGTTAAAAGCTACTAACGGTACCCTAGCACTTATCGCTGTCGCACCGGATTTAACATTCATTACATCCGGCCCAAAATCAGGTTTCCACTCAGGTCGTTTAATTTTATCAAAAAATCCTTCATATTGTCCTCTTCTTACATCAGCAAGATTCTTCCTATAATCAGCTGTGGCTGCTTCTTCATATAAGTAAACAGGAATATCTAACTCATCCCCTATTTTTTTACCCACCTCTTTAGCCACTGCCACGCATTCATCCATAGTGATATCTGAAATTGGAATAAAGGGTATTACATCTGTTGCTCCCATTCTGGGATGTCCACCCTTATGAATCGACATATCTATAAGTTCAGATGCTTTCTTTATCAAATTATATGTAGCAATCTTTATGCTATCTGTATCGCCAATATAAGTAACAACCGTTCTATTGTGGTCTTCATCCGATGAATAGTCAAGGAGTTTTACTCCCTTTACTTTCCTAACTTCATCTACTATCGCTTCAATAATTTCTTTATTTCTTCCTTCACTAAAATTCGGTACACATTCTATTAAAACTGCCATACAATAGCTCCTTTCATCTTATTTATTTTAAAATAAATTATTCTTTTTATGTATATTCTAATTGATTTATGTTGTACTTTCAAGCTAAATCATGTATTATCAACTATTCAAAGACATTAAACATAACATCTGTATATTGTATAGTTTTATATCGTTTTGCTGAAGATAATTAATATTTGATAAAGATTACGTTGTGAAGAGGCTTAAGGTCTGTTAGCGAAATGGAGGAAAAGCGAAATCATTTGTGACTATAGGAGAAGTTATATGCAAAAATACTTTATTCATCGAGGATGGTTTGATTTCGCCCGTAATGAGTTTACAGACCATTAGCCTTGTAACTCAGTAATCGTAGCAAATATAATTAGCTGCCCTAAGTAAATTATATTTGAGCAATAACCAACAAACAGTATTATTCATAAAAATCCAGATAAGAGATTTTCTTTCCTTCTTTATGCCAACCCAATATTGCCTCCATATTGACATTCTGCGTTGACCTAAAAATATTAACTTTTAAATTATCAATTTTTCCGCTTAATTCTTCAATCATATCTTTTATTTCATATCTTTTATTACCTGTTCTCTCCGCTGCAACCATGCAAGCACAATTTAATGGTGTAACACCGCTATTTTGAGTAAATCTTTCTATATGTTTTTCTTCGATATAATACAAGGGGCGTATAAGTTCTAATCCTTTAAAATTTGTAGACCTAAGCTTTGGAAGCATAGTTTTGAAACTACCGGTATAAAGAATATTGAGTAATGTAGTCTCTATAACATCATCAAAATGGTGCCCTAATGCTAATTTATTACATCCAAATTCTTGCGCTTTTGAATAAAGAGCGCCTCTTCGCATTTTTGCACACATGTAACAAGGATAATCTTTTGCTATTTTATCCACTATATCAAATATTCCGGAATCAAATATTTTTATTGGAATATCAAGATATTTACAATTATCAATCATTAAGTTTTTAACATTTTCGTGATATCCCGGATCCGCAACAATATACTCTAATTCAAATCTTACATCCCCGTGATGTTGCAATTCTTTAAATAGTAAAGCCATGAGAGTACTATCTTTTCCTCCTGATAAAGCAACAGCTACTTTGTCACCCTCTTTAACAAGTTCAAAATCTTTTATAGCTTTAATAAATTTAGACCACAAATTTTTTCTATATTTTTTTATAATGCTTTTTTCTATCTCACCTAATGGTTTTAAATTATCAATAGGCATTATTGTTTCACATCTATTTTTTTTTGCAGTTTTTTCATCCACCCTATCACCTCTAATTATTTCAAAAATATAAGCAATTTTTTAATTTTATCTTTTTATACTTTATTTTTTTAAGCATTATAGTAACAATAACGCTGTTATATAATATAACAGCGTTACAATCACTTTTAAATATATTATCTGGATTTTACCTCAGTCCAAATTCTATCATATTTTACAAGAGAACCTGCAAGATCTTCCAATACTTCACTTCCCACGAGGTCGCTGTCATCAGGATAAGCTGTTTTATCAGTTATAAGTTCATCCGGCAACATCTTCACTGCTTCTATATGTGGTGATGCATATCCGATATAATCTGCATTTTGATATGCCACTTCGGTTTCACATAAATAATTAATAAATAACTCTGCTTCTTTTTTATTCTTTCCTGCTTTAGGTATTACGACAGAATCGAACCATAAATTGCTACCTTCCTTGGGTATAACATATTCAAGATCCGGGTTTTCCCTTTTTGCAAATATAGCATCACCCGACCAAACTACTGCAAGAGCAGCTTCTCCGCCTATCATTTTGTCTTTTACCTCATCGCCTACATAAGCCAAAACTAATGGTTTTTGTTTTATCAAAGCTTCTTTAGCTTCATCTAATTCTTTATCGCTTTTTGTATTTAATGAATACTCAAGCATTTTAAGAGTTATACCAATAGAATCTCTTATGCTATCCAACATTAATATCTGCTTTTCGTATTTCTTATCCCAAAGAATTTTCCAACTGTTGACCTCTTCTTTAACCATCTTTTTGTTATATAGTATTCCTACAGTACCCCACATATAAGGAACTGAGTATTCGTTGTTCGGATCATAAGCAAGATCTTTAAATCTGCTGTCTATATATTTGTAATTAGGAATATTGTCAAAATCCAATTTATGCAACATATCTTCGTCAATCATTCTCTTTATAGTATAATCAGATGGAATTAATATATCATAATCCCCTGCTCCCGCTTTTATTTTGGCATACATTTCTTCATTTGTTGCAAATTCATCATATATAACTTTTATGCCATATTCCTCTTCAAAACCGTCCAGCACAGAAGGATCTATATAATCCCCCCAATTATATACCTTTAAAACAGGCTTATCCTTATCACTACCACATCCTACCAAACTAATAATTAATGTAATGGCCAATAATGTTACTAATAAACTCCTTAAAACAAATTTCAAACTGTTCTCTCCTTTCTATTGTTATCTCTTGTCATTCTATTATTAACTATTAATAGCAATAAAACAACAGAAGCAAATAATAAACTTAATGTAGCATTTATTTTAGGACTAACCCCTTTTCTTGCCATTGAGTAAATTGTAATTGCCAAGTTTGATACCCCGGGCCCTGTTGTAAAAAAGCTAATAACAAAATCATCAATAGACATAGTCATAGCAAGTAAAAATCCGGTAAAAATACCAGGTGATATTTGTGGTAATACAACCTTTGTAAAAGCATAAAAAGGTGTCGCCCCTAAGTCTAATGCGGCATCATATATCTGATTATCCAACTGTTTTAATTTTGGTAATACAGAAAGTATTACATAAGGTAAATTAAAAGTAATATGCGCTATCAGCATAGTAAAGACACCACGGGGAAATTTCAGTAGTATAAAAAGCAACATTAACGAAATTCCCGTTACTATATCCGGATTCAAAACAGGTATATAAGTTAAATCCATTAAAATAGACCTTAATGATTTTTTTAAATAAATGATGCCTATGGCCGCAATAGTACCTATAATAGTTGCAATAAGGGAAGACGCTAATGCAATTCCGATAGTATAATAAAGGGATGTCATTATTTGTCTATCCTTAAACATTTCCAAATACCACTTAAATGTAAAACCTGTCCAATGGGCTCTGGATTTTGAATCATTAAATGAAAAAACTATTAAAACTATTATAGGGGCATATAGAAATAAAAATATAAAATAAGTATAGGCTTTTTTCAATAAAGATTTCACCATAAACCCCCTCCTTCATTTTCTTTTTCATATCTTAGTGCAAAACCCATAGTAAGAACTATCATAAGCATTAAAACAACAGAGAGGGCTGAGCCAAAACCCCAATCTCTAGTAGTCAAGAATTGTTGTTCTATAAGATTGCCTATCAAAGTAAAATGTGCTCCGCCCAAAAGTCTGGAAATAACAAAAGTCGTTAAAGCAGGCATAAACACCATTATTATGCCTGATGTTACACCAGGTAAACTCAAGGGAAAAATAACTCTTCTAAATACAATAGTTGGCGGAGCTCCCAAATCTTCGGCAGCTTCAAGAACAGCTTTATCTATTTTAACCAATACAGAATAAATAGGTAAGACCATAAAAGGTAAAAAATTATAGACCATTCCCAAAATAACCGTACCTTCAGTATATAAAAGCATAGGTAATTCGATGCCTAATAAGTTAAAAAAGGTAGCTATCAACCCATTCTTTTCTAATAAAGTCATCCATGCATAGGTTCTAGCCAAAAAATTCATCCACATAGGTATTACAAATAATACAACTAAAATACTCTTATTGCTTAGTTCTTTACTGGCCAAAATCATAGCCATAGGATATCCAAGCAATAAGCAAATAGAAGTGCTTATTATAGCAATTTTAATGGAACGTAAAAAAACCGCCAAATATATTGGCTCTAACACCCTTTTAAAATTGCCCATTGTTAAAAATATACCACCATCTTCAATTTTAACTACACTATAAAATAATATTAAGGCTAGAGGAACCACAGTAAAAATAATCATCCATACTAAATAAGGAAATGATAACCATGATCTTCTCATTGCTCCCTCACCTTCTTCATTATATGGATATCAGAAGGTGCAACACTCATTCCTACCTTGGTGCCAACGGGTTCCATAAGTGTGCTTTGAACCATCCAGCTATAATCGTTATCATTAATTAGCATTTCATAATGTACACCTTTAAAAACAACGGATTCAACGATACCTGATATAATTCCTTCTTGATGTGATACCAGTTTTATATCCTCGGGACGTATAACCACATCAACGTTTTCGTTATCTTTAAAACCTTTATCCACACAATTAAAACCGATGTCCTTTATTTCAACATAAAAATCCTTCACCATGATTCCGTCTATAATATTGCTTTCTCCTATAAAATCTGCAACAAAAGCATTCTTTGGTTCATTATAAATATCTACGGGACTCCCAATCTGCTGTATTTTTCCTTCATTCATAACAACAATAGTATCAGACATTGTTAAAGCTTCTTCCTGATCATGAGTTACATACACAAAAGTAATACCTAAAGTTTGTTGAATATTTTTTAACTCCAGCTGCATATCTTTTCTCAATTTTAAATCAAGAGCCCCTAAAGGCTCATCCAGCAGTAGAACTTGAGGCTCATTTATCAAAGCTCTGGCAATAGCTATTCGTTGCTGCTGTCCGCCACTTAGTGAATCTATATTTCTTTTCTCATAACCGGAAAGATTTACTAACCCCAATACCTCTCGTACCTTTTTATCAATATAAATTTTATCTTTTTTCTTAATTCTTAGCCCAAAAGCAATATTCTCATATACATTCATATGAGTAAACAATGCGTATCTTTGAAATACTGTATTAAGCTTTCTCTTATAGGGAGGTAAATTATTAATCCTTTTCCCTTCAAAAAAAACATCACCGACATCGGGTGTTTCAAAGCCTCCAATTATCCTTAAGGTAGTGGTTTTGCCACAACCGCTGGGCCCCAAAAGTGTTAAAAATTCATTTCTATTAAAATATAAATTAATATTATCTAAAACTTTTTGCCCATCAAATTCCTTTGAAATACCGACCAATCTGATAATTTCCTCATGCATTTATATTCCTCCATTATCAAATTAGATTATAGTTATTCTTCCAACAACTATTTATAACAATGTATTTTTAACACAATGAATTTCCAAAGTCAATATAGTAAACATGAATAACGTAATTAAATTTTATGCAATTAATAAAATAGAGTGCTTAATATAGATAATATGCCATAACAGTAAAAAAAGCCACCTTTTAAGCGACTTCCATGGTTTGCTTTTAATTATTTGTTACTGTTTGGGACCACTGAAAAAAAACATTTTTCACATTCCATAACTTTATTCTATTTTTTATTTAATTTCTATATAAAACTACATATAATCCATTGTTCTATTGATTAATAATTCTTTGTCATAGGGTAACATCCCCATTATTTTTATTATGTTTGTCGGATGCGTGGTATCAAATATTGTCGGATTCTCTGGTTTAAGGCTCTCTATCAGTGTGCATATTTCTTCTAATCTTTCCTTCCTATCCGCTAAAATGAAATCACCGTCTGTTACCATTTTGTTCAACTTTGTTCCAACAAATAAAGTTAGATTCATGGTTATGATTTTTCTAGTTACAAATTCATTTATCATTTCGGCACTTGCGATTGCATTTTTTATTCCCTCACCTTTACCGGCGATACCATACATAAGAATAGCATTAAATGAAAGTTTTGCTTCATTAAGCTTCTTAGCCTGTCTAATCGCATCTTTTACCGTATGGCTTTTATTCATTAATCTAAGTATATCATCTCTTCCTGTTTCGAATCCGATATAAAGAAGTCTTAGTCCTGCGTCATGAAGAAAAGATAACTCTTCAATACTATAATTAGAAATGCTTTTTATAGATGCATAAGATGCAACACAAGAGCAATATGGTAAATATTTATGAATCAAATCCAATAATCTATTCATGCTGCCAAATCCTATGGATAGCGGATCTGCTCCTGTTAAAAATATTCTTTCTGTATACGCATAACAGTTTAACAATTCCATCTCTATATCATAAAAAGGCACTTCACAATAGTTAACACCTTTGTACATAGGGCAAAATGCACATTTGTTGTAAGAACATCCCGATGTTATTGGTAATAAAACTGTAGTCATCTCGTCTTGCGGATAATAGATGGTATCATTTTTATACACGAGGGCTGCACCTCCTATTAATATTATACCATTGCATTTAGCAAAAGACAGTTCATATATTGTATAAAAACACAAAACCCCTTGATTTCAAGGAGTTTTTATAAATATTTTAGGTCGCATTCTCTTTTTCCGCCCGTTCAATTCCCCCTATTTAATTTTCTTACATACAACAAAAACACTCCTTTATGAGTGTTCTAAATTTCATTTTGGTGGAGGCGAGGGGAATTCCTCCGT
>JALNWH010000038.1 GCA_023230985.1 Bacillota bacterium | reverse complement strand
TTTATTATTTGGTGAGGTAATCTCTAATGTTACTTCAGCATTTTCGTTAAAAATCAGATTTATTTTCTTATCTGTAAAACTAAGCTTAACATCCTTGTTTTCATTATTAATAAGTTTCACACTTGAAAGTTGATTTTTAATAGTCAGTTGGGCTAATAGGCTTCCTTTCATAAGTTTAGTTGGTGGGTTTTGAATACCTAGCGTATCGTTGTCTGTCCCCTCCGGAGACCAGGTAAGCCCGATTAGCTCCGGTGCATATTCATCAAGACCTGCTGTTTGTATAGACTTCTCATCACTATTACCCACTGAATCATGATAGTAAAATATAACAGTTTCATTGCTGCCGGTCATATATCCATAGGTACTATTATCATATTTAACAATACCTGTTCTATTGGTAACAATAGTGTCATCGGCATCCTTTTCGGCTATTTTTAAAATAGCTTCTGCCCTAAAGGGATCATGGAGTTTTACATATATATCTTCAATTTCCGGTGCAGTCTTGTCCAACAAACCCGGCTTAACAAGGAAGGTGGTCCAATTATCTTTTTCATCCACTACGAATATATAAAAGTCTTGGGGAGTAATATCTGTCTCACCAGTAGTATCAATAAAGATACTATTGCCTATTAGTTCAGCCTTATCTACTTTATTACTTGCCGCATCACTGTATTGGGGTGGGCTGTTAGTTGATTTTATAAACACCTTTGTTGCGCTTTGGTCTGTGATTTTCAAGTCCATTCGTACTGCTTGAGACTTGATATTGATATCATCTTCGTTATTCCAGTCTATTGGACTTCCTGTTTCCTTAGAGTAGTTCGTTGGGCTATCCTCTATGCCCTCAGGCGGTTCTTCATCTATATTAGATAAGTTAAAGTTGCCTGCTGATCCTGAAAGCCCTTGATTATAAGCCTCAAAGGTTTTGAAATAAACCTTTATATCTACTCCCGGCGCTAATTTGTCAACTACAGTGAAGTTAATATTATGTCTTAGTGTAGCTGTTATACTTCCCGTATTTCCTACCTCATCTGAATAGGTAAAAGTATGTGTAGTATTTTTTGTTGCACCATTAGCAAAGGTATAAGTCAAATCCCCTATCAAAGGCTTATTCCCCGCTACAGTAACACTAACCGGTGCGGTGGTAGTTTCCCCAACTATGTCTTCCTCTTTACCTTCTTCATAGGTCCAAATTAATTCAGCTACAATCTTAGTCTTGTCTATATTATCTATCCTTATGGCTTGGGTTCTAAAAGCTCCACCGTCCTTTTCGATTGTTACATAGACAATGCAGTTTTCTTCGATTTCTATTTCAAGTTCTTGTTTTGGTAAAGATAAGCCATTTTGAACAACACCATCAACCTTTATTTCTGTTATATTTACTTTACTATCTGAGGTTTTTAATTTCAACTCTATATTTTCTTTTGTTAAAGCTGTATTGTATTGGATATCCAAGCCTAAATCTAATTCATCCAGCTCTATTTCTACAAACTCACTATAGGTATCGCCAAAGATATCCGTATATTCTATGGTATAAATACCATTGGCGGAAATAGTGGTAGGAACAGAGATGCCATAGTCTGAATCAGCCAAATTATGAGATAGAAGCTTTACAGGGATATTGAAGTTTAGGTAAACCATGGATTCACCAATATTCCAATAGGCTTTTACAATTACCGGGGCATATTCATACTCTTTGTCAAAGCTCCAAACCTCAACGAAAGAATTTTCATCAAGTTTATTACCCACACTATCTATTGCATCAAGGTAAACTACACTATCACTATTTTCCGGAACATTTCCTATTACCATTTCTATCTTTACTGTCTTTTCCTTACCATCATCCGCATCCTCAACAGTCAATTTATAAACTCCCGCTTTTCTAAAGACATCTTGAGATACTTTATCGCTATCAAGAGGAATGGAGATATAAACATCCGAATTCTCTGTTTCATCTACCTTGTCAAGTTTCTCTAAGTGAGAGTCTTGTGCTAACCCTCCTCCAAATTTAACAAGGAGAGAGCCGCCATCCAAAGAATAATCGTCCGTAACTGTAGCAGTGAACTTTAATATTCCATTTGCAAAATCTACACCACTTATCGCTATTGTCGGTTCTGTTGTATCTATATTTTTAATTTCGATTTCCTCTTCGCCCGTCATACCATAATCATCATAGATATAGTATTTATAGTTGCCATTTTGAAATATCACATAATTCATAGTCTCTACTATCACAGTATCGTCATTCTCGTCTATTTCCTCATAGGTAAATACCCGAGCTTCCGTTTCTACTACAGGTCTCCAATTTATACCATCCTTTATCAACAAACCGTAGCCCTCTATAAAATTATCTGTTTCAATATCTGTAGGACCGATAACTACGGATTTTGCCGGAGTGCCTTCTTCATGGGAACGCCATATTTCAAAGGAGGGTTTTTTATTCGCATCTCCCGCCAATAAAGTGAATTGCCCTATTGAGCCGGGTACGCCATTGTAGCTGCAGAACTGATATTGCATAATGTTTTTCTCTCCGTTTATAACGGGAGCATAGGCTATTTTATTGCCTTCATCATAAGCTACATAATCATCATCTTTTGCATCTATAAATTTTAGTTTATAATCCTTTGTATAATGCTGCCACTGAGCCTTTTCTTCACTATCTTTAACATCAGGATTCCATACTTTTATCCAATACATACCATCCATATCTATCTTATAAGCTTCTAAATTAGGATAAGAAGAATATTCCTCATCATTACGGCTATTTTGGCTTTCTGTCCCTTCCTGCTCTATAATAATCTCCCAGTCCATACCACTGCCTACAGAGCCGACTAATTGGCCGGTAACCGATGTGGTTATTTCCCTATTTTTATCACCATAAGACCCTTGAAGGCTAAGGATAAAATCATCCTTAGCAGGAGCATAGGTATCGATAAATAAATCACTGACTAAAAGGTCTTGCCTGGAAAAAGGCTCACCATTTACATCTTTACTTTTAGTTGCCATACTGGCAACTAAAGCATAGTAACCGGTCTTAAATTTCTTGACATTTTCTTGATTAACTGAAAGAGTAAAGTATTGAGTCCCATATTTAGCATAGATGGGGGCTGTATAGACTAAATTTTCTTCTGTGGCTTCAAAATTAATTCCACTTACCTGATTACCTGTATAGTATAGTTTTAATTCGGATTCTGCTTCATTAATATCATCATAATCAAAAATAACATGACCATCATTAAAAGCAAAAGGTATTTTTAAACCATTGGCTTCCTCTAATGATACGGTGACAGGCTTTTCATTTAGATCTTTGTTTTTGTTATATTCAGTATTAATACCATGAATATCTGGTCTAAACCAATGAACCTTTTTACCATCAATCGTATAAGTTTCAATCTCTTCATAATCATCCAGCAAAAACTTATAACCATCATAAAGTCTAGGAATAGCAGGTCCATAATAATCTATTTCATCAATTCCCAATGGGTCTGCGCTTCGCATTTTTATATAAGTTTTATTGGGGAAGTCTTCATTTAACCCTACTCCATCCTTTGCTAATATCTCATAAACATTTAGTCCTTCCGTTTCTTTTTCCCAATCCCACCATTCAATACTATCTACATTTATTTTCTTTGCCACAGTAATTACCCTAATTTCAAGGTCTCTATAATGATGCCATCTACTTTTATCTAGATTTATATGTCCAAATATAGCGGCAAATTGTTCTTTAGATGTCTTCGGCTCATCTTTAGATGTGTTGAATCCATACTCTGATAATGGTTTTGTATGAAAAAGCTTCTCATATTTAAGAAAATTACCGGTATACCAGCCTGCCAAATTATCATCAGTCCAGTCTTCTTCTGTCATCTTTCGATATTTATCAAAGAAGTCTATATACTCTCCGTCTTCTTTAAGTGAAGCGCCATCACTATCTAAGAAATATACAAAATGTTCCCATATATTATTCTCAAACACAACAAATGGATTCCTTACTATAATAGCTGTAGTTGCATTGTTATGAATTCCGCTTGTTTTAGGTCGATCTATAAATAAGCTTGGGCCTATAATGTCTAAATCCTTAGGGTCTCTTTGATTCGGACCAAGGTCTGATACAGGTGCTTCGGTATTATAATTATAGTTTCTCTTTTGATAATATTTATCGTTCTGTGTCATCTCCTCATCTTCAAGCGCATCATCATACTCATAAAGATCCTCTTCCACCCCACTATTCTCGGCTATATCCATAGCATAGACAGTTAGAGAATCAGTTCCGTAAACTTCCTGCGATACCGTCTTTGATATAGTAAGACTTTGACTTGCATATACTTCACTTTGATTCTCCAAACCAAAAGCCTTATCGATATCATTTTCCCATTTATAATAAATCTCTTTAACACCGGTTTTATCCCTAACAACTACAGGCACATGGAGTTCTATATTAGTGCCGTCTATAGTAAAGTAATGCTTTCCCATTTCTACCGTGGGAGGAGTCTTATCAGATAAAAACTTTTCTTTTATTTCAAGTTCTTTTACCTCCGACTCATTTTCTAATCTGTCCATAGCTATTATATGGAGTTCACTCTCCAACATAAGTATATCCGATGCATCTTCTATCTTTATATGCAGGTAGTTATTCCCTTCAATTTGGTTAAATTCCTCATAATAAATATTGTCTCCGGCTGAGATTGTACCTGTTTTGAAATGTTCTTCCTCCGGTGCACTTCCATCAGAGGATAGGGCATATAAAAAAGTTTTTCCTACATTATTAAATTTAAAATCCTTATATTCAGATTTATCGACCCAAGCAAATTTGCCTTTTTTCCCTGTTACCTCTGAGCCACTATCCGTAATATCAAACAGGTAGGTAAATCCATCATCAGTCACAGAAGTTGGAACAATCCCCCCCTCATTAACAACAGGCGGAGTTACATCCAATTTTATCTCCTGGTCCGGTATGGGAATATCACCACTGTTGATAAACAATATATATTTATTAATATCATCCTCCACAGTATTATCAACACGATTATCCGATAAATCCGTAACGCCTTTATCAAGCATAATCTTTGCAACCTTAACTTCGTCTCCTGACTGCAAAGATAAATTCTTGTTTATCTCACAAGGCCAAAATTCTACCGCTGTTACTGCCGGTCTATTTACGCTATTCTTTACTTCATAAGCTTCTTTAAAATCTAAGACAATAGGACCTTTATCATCACTTAAGTTTAATATTACTTTTATATTATCTTTAGAGTCTCCATGAGAGTCTTCTAAAAATTTCATCTTCTCACTAAAAAACATAGTTACCACAATTTTAGAACCGACCCCGGCATAGGTAGGTACTTTGTTATCTATTAGTTTAAGTTCTATGCTTTCTACTTTCGGGGCTAATCCGTCAAGAAAAGCTTTGTTCACAGGTACTGCTTTATTCCATGTCACAGAATTACCTGCCAAATCTGTTATAGCCGATTTAGCTCTATTTATATTTTCAATACCTACACCTCCACTAAGCTCTAATGTGTTTACATGTATTGTCTTACCCCTGTCATATTTCGCTATAGATACAAGGTCAAAGCGGGCGTCGCTGGCAAAGATAGTATCAGGTTGATCCTTTGAAACAGATCTAATATATACATCCGTTGGATCATCATCTATTTCATCAGGTACTTTAAATTCAAAGTATAAAGTATCCTTATCCAAAGAGACTAATGTTGCTGGAAGCTTTGTATCTACTATTAAGCTTTCTGTTTTCCTATCATATAAATCTAAGTTTATTGTATAGGGCTCTGGTTCATGGTTGGCGAAGCGCATAGGCTCCGAAAACACTATGGCAACTCTGCCTTTTTTTCCTGATGATATATGATTAAGGGAATTGCCGTTTTCATCACAGATTTTAGCTTCCTTAACTGTAGGGGGTTTTTCATCCACTAACGCAATAATAGTATTCTTTACCTTGGAACTTCCACAACCACAGGCATTACCGCCCAAAGTAAAGTTTACATAATCGCATTCAGGTAGTTTAAATTCCTCACTATGAGTATAAAATACTTCGTCTGCATCTGTATGAGCATTAATTATACCACCTAAGAACAAAAAGCTACCTTGATTACGGCCACAAGTTACTTCTATTTGGGCACGATCGTTTCGCATTTCCCCTCTATGGTGGATAAAGTTATTATGGTTATCCGCCGCTAATCTTGCCTCCAAATACATCGTTAACTCTTGATTTGCAACTAATTGTTTTGCATATGGGGAAAGATCCCATTTAAAGTTAGCATACCAGGGTGTTTTCTCGTCCTTATCATGCCAATATTGATGAGTATAGCGCAATCGCGACTTGTAATTGCCATAGTTAAGATTGTAACTGCTATTGCAGTTAGCTGTAGCTACTAAATTGCTGCCCCAGTCAGTCTTTAATAATTGATTCTTATATGGGGTGCTATCCCACATTTGTGGAGTAATAATAGGCTCAAAAACAGACTTGGGTAAGCCTTTAGCAAGCCAATAATACGGAGCAGGAGCATCATCACCTGCCGCCTCCACCGGCACTGTAATACACGGCAAGATAATGCTTAGGAGCATTACATTTAATAAAACCGTCGAAATCAGTTTTTTTGTAGATTTTCTCATATACACCGCCTCTTTCATATTTTACTTTCGTTATAACCTGCTTTTATTTTAAGCCTTTTTATTTTTCTCTTTGCTGCGAATACATATCACCGTGATGGCGACTGCCACAGAAAAGGAAATCACACCTACTAATACATGGCTGCCGACATTATCGTACATCAGCATGGAACCGTAAAGCCCCGTCACTATACACTGCCCTCCTCCTGCCATATTTCCAATGGCTCCAAGGAGAAAAGTCGATAGCATCACGCATAGACCGAAAAGACCGCCGATTAATCGTTTTTCCTCTTTGCATCGTAGTTCCTCAACACGCAGTTCTACCTGCCTTATCCGTTCCGCTGTATCATGCATTTTTTAAGCCTCCTTCCCTCGAAAAAGGTTTTCATAAAAACCCCTTATACTTATATAGGTACAAAAAATCCAAAAAGTACGCACCTAAAATTAAAAATATTTAAATTTTTTTCATTATTTTTCTTTAAGCGAATCAATAATATTAGAGTTCCGGATACCACTCCTACAGAGCCTTCTTCGACAGTAAGTTTATTTTCACTATCTAAGCTTGCTCCATCTTTATTGACAAATACGCTGAAGGATACTATATTCGGATCATCTATTATCAATTCATATCCTCCTGAATCGGCACTTTGAAGGAACATTCCCCCTGCATTGCCTCTAAGGGATAGTTGAATATTTGATATTCCGCCTTTTTTCATTATGTTTTTATCTGTTATATCTTCCTCTCCGGCGTAAAGTCTCCAATCAGTAATCTTGCCTAAGTCTCTGTTAACGATAGTTCTCTCAGTTGTAGTTTTATTTCCAATGACATCTTCTGCAATAATGGTAAGCTTATGAGAACCATGATTCTTAGGCAAATCATTAAGCTGTATGACAAACCTGCCTTCGCTGTCCAATTCCGGCTTACCTTTATATAACGGTGTTGAGTCCTTGTCTCTTATAACTGTAACAGTTGCATCCTCATCTGTGATACCTTTTATCTCCAAGACCTTATCATTATCGAAAAATCCTCCGTTATCAGGGCTTTCTATAAGCAGTCTCGGTGCCATAGTGTCTATTGTGAATACATAGGAGAAGCTTACACTATCATTTGTGTCATTTTTCCCGTTGAATTCTAATATATGTTCTCCTTCGGATAAGTCTTTCAATTCAATTTTAGCTGATTGGGTATAGGATAAATCTCCATGATAACCTTCATCTTCTCGTTTATCTAAATTCCAAGTACCGGTTATAGAAGTATCTGCAGTTAGAGTTAATTCGATATCCTTTTCTTTATAATAGGGCATATCGTATTTTGATCCTTCTTCTCCCGTATAATTTACTTCAATAGTTTTTGGATTGGGGGTTCCTTTTGCTGTTATAATTGTTGTTGTCGGTTTAGTAAACTTAAATTTGTTAGAGTTTACCTCACCGGATATATACATTTTTTCATCAACTACTTTATAGGCTGAAATACCAAGAGTATAGTCAACATTATAGCTTAGACCTTTTTCCACTGTATCTATTTTTATTGGATTTCCATCATCGTCAAGTACAAGTCTTTCTAACTCATCTTCACCTATTTCAGTTTCAAAAACAGGCACATCGTATTTTCCACCATATAATACAATTTTATCGGTATCTTCAAAGGTAAGCCCTTGTATATCTGTAGGCTCATTGCCCTTATATACATTGACTATATAGCCATCACAGTCCGGCGGTAGTGGTTCGAAAAGCTCTACCTTAACCATACCGTCGCCGATACCTGTAATCTTGTCTATCTTCGGGTTTGCAGGTTGTTTGTCGTTAGTATGGGTAATAGTTTCATCAGTATTTACCGAGTCCGCTGTATAGCCTTCCAAAATTCCCGTCACTCGAATATAATATTCTCCGCTGAGTAAAGTATCAGGTAACTTGTCAATGGTATAGGCCAATGATTCCTTATCAGTTTTTGTTTTCTCCTTTATTTCATCATCTTTTAGCTTTCCTAAAAGATAAATATTATCTTCATTCTCACTATTAACCGCAAAGAAGCTAATGGATTCTAATTCATCCAGATGCTTGCCTTCTACAGTAACCTTATTATCTGATTCTGAATAGCTGGCCTTATTAATTTCCGGAAGTTCGGCTGCTCTCATCAGCATTAGATTAGCCGGTAATGGAGTTTTAATAGTATATTCATTTTCATACTGGCTTTCTTCTGTAAATGAAATAGCCACAGTGGCTCTTTTGGTATCTTTTACATAATTAAAATGAGCATTGGCTTCATCTTCCGGATAATAGATTGGTTCCAATTCACCAAAATCTATTTTATTTTTCTTTACCTCGGCATCAGTCCAGTCATTTGCATCATAAGAAATAACCAACAGATGATCTCCATCATATTTATTCAGTGTAAGCTTATGCTCTCTTAAAGCTACATTGGATTCAATCTTGTGACTCTCTTCCTCTTCGTCCATTAACTCTATTTCCCCATCTCCCTCTATAAGCTGTAAAGCTGCAGGGGTGAGGTTGCTTCACACCAGCATATATAAAATTTCTCCCGTATCCGGGTCAACATATACCGGGCTTTCCTGAAATTCCAAGAGTTCCGGGTAGGTTGGCCCAGCTCCGATTTCGTCTTTTTCGCCAAATTCAAAGTCTCCGCCCCAATAATAAACCACGCCAAGGTTTAAAAGCAATACTTCTGCTGTGCCATAGATACGCGTGGCATTGGCTCCCAGATTTATTGTCGCTACATTTATTCCGCCAAATGCGGGTACATCATCGGGTATCTGAACGCTTGCCTTAGCAGCAAATTCAAAAAACCCATCATGTTCAACCACTATATAACCGGAACCATTAATAACATCTAATATGCCCAAGGAAACTGATGCTAAAAAATAGAACTCTGGATACCAATCCAATTTTAGCTTCATGGAATCTATGACCTTAACCTTTAGAATTCTCCCATCACTTAACTCTAAACCTATTCCCCTTAAGCTTAAGCTGAGGTCTGCTCTGGCTTCAAATACCTGCAATATAGAAGCCTGTACTGATAATAGCAGGGTTAAGGGCGGCACCTCTCCCGAACAGAAGATAGTATCGTAAATTTCCTCTAATCCACCTCCCCCTCCCATTATCCATAGGACTCCAAAACCGTCAACATTTATTCCGGGACTAAAGCCCCCTACGAAAAGGTAAAAGTTATCCGGAATGGGAATACCATTATAGGATTTTATCCCTAACTTCGCTTCAAGAACCATACTTGTAAAGGAAACCTTCCCCTCTGCAGCCATAGACCAATCGCCTACTGTTTTTATCACCAATTTACCTTCCAACTCAGGAAAACCATCAACATAAGGAGGCAGCTTGACCTCGGCTGAGCAGATAAAGCCTAAGAATGCTCCCCCAAATATTACATCAGGCACCCTGATAGCCAAGGTAACCCCTCCGTCATCATCCTCCGGCTTTCCGCCATAAGCTATAGTATTGACAGTGGATTCAAACAATTCACGGAGAGTATCCGTAGGTGCATCGGCAATATCGGGAATCTTAATAGCCAAATCCACCAATAAAGACAGATAATCATTGATACCGCTGCTATCACTGCTATCCCCTCCTTCAAGTTGGGATGGATCAGGGAATAAGAATCCTAAATCCAATTCTGCACCAAAGGAAACTACTCTCCTAATTTCCTTATTGCTGCCATCTATCTGTACTCCTAAATTTCCAAATTCCATGTTGAGCAACATTCCTGCCAACGCCTGAAGTCCCCTGCCTCCCATGCTTCCCCATATAATAGTTATAGGCTTTGTTTCTTCACCTATTGTATAATTTCCTATATCCTTCTCATCTATCAATCGTTCACCATTTTTATTATAGGGAATAAGGGCAAAGTCTTTGCCATCCTTGAGGCCGGTGAGACAGCTGCTGCCACTCCAAATCAAGGACCGGGCACCGGTGGTATATAGTTTGGCATTGAAATCCACCTTTACAGTATCACCGTCTTTTCGAATAACAACTGAACCTTCTTGAATATCAATAGAATTATTTAAAGTCATTACATTATCATTTTTAGATGTGGATGCACCTTCTACCTGAATAATATTCTTTTCTGCATCCTCTTTAGTAGTAAACTCGCCTCTAAAGATTAATAAAACTTCATGAGGCTTTGAGCCATACTTTTCCTTGTATTTGGTCTCACTTTCAAATACTTCAATATTATATTTTGGACTGTTTCCAGTCTTAGTCACTGTCACTAAACCATAGGTGGTATTTTTTTGACCGGCATCATCAGTAACCAAGAACCCTAAAGTAGGGCTGGTAATATCCTCTAATCCGGAAGTACCACTAGCCTCAAATAACAGTTGATATTGTCCCACCGGCAGCTTTAAATCCAATAAAAGATTTGCTGTATTTTCAGTAGCATTAATATTCAGTTTATCCTTATCAATGGAATAGCTGCTCAAGCCGTCTGTTCTTTGCAGAAAGATACTATAATCCCCTTTATCCAATTGGGTTTCCAAGGTGCTAAAGCCAGTGCCTGATAAATAATAATATCGGGTTCCTTCATGGTAAATCATATTTGGTGACCCGGATAAAATGCTTACTTCCGGCAAATCTACCACACCACCGGGGCAATAAATATAATGCTCCGCTGTTCCTATAAGATTTTGGGAGAGCAGTTTGCCTCCTGTCGCCTCATTGCCTGAAATATCATATACATCTAAAATAATCTTTCTGTATTGACTTTCAGGCTGAACCTCAGCATTAAAGTTTATTACCGCTGTATGAATTTGTCCAACAAGGAAATTTTCATATTTAATAGTATATGAATCAGAATAACTATAGTCCTCCTCTATTTTACCGTTAATCACCGGATTGATACCATCGGGAGTACGGACTGCTAAGGCAATATGTTTCAAAGTATTTGAATCAAAATTATTTAATAAAGCAGTGATATTAAAAGAACCATCAGTGTATTCTTTTCTCTCTCCGTCTAAGGTTAGACGTTTCGGACCGCTGATATCTACTGTAACTTTAGCCTCCTGAGGATCTATATCTGCATGAGAGTAGACACCGTATATTGTACCCGCACCGACTTTACTGTCCTTAGCCATAGTACCTAAATCATAATAAAGAGCATAAGCACTGTCCGCAGTAAGATATTTGGTGTTTTGTGTATTTGTAAAGTTCATATTGGAATCCGCTTTGTATTCAAAGACTGTGGATGCCAAATTGTTCCAATGACCGAAGATTACTTCTTCATGATCCTTATATAAATCTGAACCAACTTTTAAACTATAGGCTGTAATAGTGGGTGCACTAAGGTCATTATAGGCAAAAAAAAGCATTTCCATAATTCTTACTCTTTATAGCTGTCTCTTTTGTTATCAAATCAAAGCCTGTTTCCCCGACTCTCAGCATCTCATAATAGGCATAATCCTGCTTATCCAAGGCTGTATCCATCAAAATACGAAGCTGCACTTCAGCGGGTGCACCGGTATTCACTACATCATAGGTAACTTGTACCATACCATGGTTAGAGGTCTTCTCCGCTACTAATTCCAGCCGCTGTTCCACTTCAAATCCCTCAGCGGACCACGAGGCTAAAATGCCTGTACCTGTTGGATATTTTTCAACTTGTAGTTGGCTATCACTATATTTCCCACCAAAAATATAATCCTTGGTTTCCCCATCTCTAATAACCCTTAATGTGGTAAAGGAGGTGTCATAGTCACCGGATGGATAAAGTAAATCCTTGTTATTATCATCCTTATTCAGCTTGTCCCCCAAGGCGGTGGCAATATGAAAGCCACCATTTTTGGGGTTTACAGAAATTTTTAAATATCCATTATCTACTGATTGTATACCTTGCTTTTCCGGTATTGTATCTGCAAGAGCAGTGCCCATTGGTGTAATAAGGGCAATAATCAGTAAAACCGCAATGCTTCTTTTTATAAAATTCATCCTCTCCCCCTCCTAATCCATCACATAAACATAGAATGTATAGGCATATCTATTTTGAGTTTGGATATAAACCGTATGCATACCTGCAGATGTGAATACAATTTCTTGTTTATCTTTTTCATCATCATTATAAAAGTATATCTTTGCTGATTTCATTTGTCCCGGAGTCTGCAATTCCTTTTTTACATAGATTTTATAAGGTTCTTCTGCATCTTCTCTGCTCTGTTTTAATAGGTTAAAGGATAGGTTCTTTCCGTATAAGATATGGGAACCATTAGGCTCTAAAAACCTATTTCCTATTTGCACTAATAAGCCTTCGGCGGGTGCTATTCTTATCTGAATGTCCTTGAAGGACTCATTTCCTGCCTTATCCTTTGCCTTTATAGTGGCTGCATAGAGTCCTAATTCCTTAAATTTAACCTTGCTTGTATCTATAGTAACTGTAATATTATCATCCTTGCTTACATTATCTGAAACCATAATAGATTCTTTAATCAAATCCTCTAAAATTTGCTTCGTAGCAATATCCTTAGATATTGATATTACAGTCTCTTTTAACAGTATTACCGGCGGAACATTATCCGGGGCTTTATAATATGCTGCTGTACTAAAGGTGTCACCCCTATCATCAGTAAATTTTAATGTAGCCCTATCTCCTACTCTATTAGCAGTAAGTTTAGTCCATGTACTTACAGAATCAATTTTCTTTTCCACTGCTCCCTCAACCTTTACCTTATGAGAGGATTTTACATAGATTTCTAAGGTATCTCCCGTAAAATTAAGTTTGTCGTCTAATTGACTTAATTTATCCTTTTCACCTTCATCATCATCTATTGTATTGAATTTCAGCTTCAACGGACTAAAATCCAGTACGCCTGATAAATCAATCTTCTCCTTATATACATTCCCCACTTTATCAGTAAAGTTTAGTTCTACGGGTTTAGTTGAGATTACAGTATATTCATCAAAAGGTTCTCCTTCATTTCTATATTGCTTCCCTTCTACAAAGTAAACATCATCTTTATTTGGTGTAAAGCTAAACTTTGCACTTCGTTTGTTTTTAGCTACATCCATTTTTGTACAGTCGATTTCAAGTTTTCTATTATCGAGGCACGAAACAATTAAAGAATACACAAGTGTATTATTATTTGGTGAGGTAATTTCTAACTCCACTTCAGCATTTTCGTTAAAAATCAAATTAATTTTCCTATCTGTAAAGCTAAGCTTAACATCCTTATCCTCATCATTTATGAGTTCAATCTTTGAGAATTGATTTTTAATAGTCAGCTGTGCTAATAGGCTCCCCTTCATAAGTTCAGTAGGCGGATTTTGGATGTCACCTGTGCCTGTACCTTGAGGTAACCATATAAGTTTAATAAGCTCCGGTGCATACGTGTCAAGGCCTTCTGCTTTTATAGATTTCTCGTCACTATTCCCCACTGAGTCATGATAGTAAAATGTAACGGTCTCATTGCTACCAGTCATATATCCATAGGTATTGTCATCATATTTAATAATGCCTGTCCTATTGGTAACAGTAGTATAGTCGGCATCCTTTTGAGCTATTTTTAAAATAGCTTCTGCTCTAAAGGAATCATGCAGTTTTACACTTATATCTTCAATTTCCGGAGCTGTCTTATCCAAAAGGCCCGGCTTGACAAGAAAGGAGGTCCAGTTATTCTTTTCATCAACCACAAATATATAAAAGGCTTTGGGAGTAATATCTTCATTTATATTTGTTTCAATAAATATACTGTTTCCCTCTACCCTAACCTTATCTATATTATCACTCGCCCCATTATATTTAGGCGGATTATTAGATGATTTTATAAAGACCTTAGTCTCACTTTGGTCTGTGATTTTTAAATCCATCCGTACTGCCTGAGATCTGATTGAAACATCATCTTCACCATTCCAATCTATGGAGCTTCCGATATCCTTAGAATAGTCCGGTGGGTTAATCCCCAAGCCTTCAGGCGGTTCATCATTTATATTAGATAGGTTAAAGTTACCTGCTGACCCTGAAAGCCCCTGATTATAAGCTTCAAAGGTCTTGAAATAAACCTTTATATCTACTCCCGGTGCTAACTTGTCTTCATAGTTTGTAGGAAAGACAACATTATATCCAAGTGTAGCTGTTATATTTCCCGTATTTCCTGCCTCATCCCTATAGTTAAAGATATGTTTATCATCTTTTTTTGCATCGTTAGTAAAGGTATAAGTCAAGTCTCCCAACAATGGTTTATTCCCCACTACGGTAACGTTAACCGATGCAGTAGTGGTTTTTGAATCTTCATCTACATTCCCTTCATATCTCCAAATTAATTCAGCTGTAATCTCAGTCTTATCTATGTTATCTATAGATATGGCTTGGGTTCGGGGGTCAACTCCGCTCTTTTTTATTGTTACATAGACAATGCAGTTTTCTTCGATTGTCATCACATATTCTTGTTCTGCCGGAGATAGGTTTTCTTCGGCATTATCGCCAATTTTCACTGCAGTTATATTTACACCATCACCCAAGGCTTTTACCGTCAATGTTATATTTTGATTTGTTGGGGCAGTATTGTATTGGATATCCAAGCCTAATTCTAATGCAGGCAAATCTATTTCTATAAATTCTCTATAAGTATCACCAAAGGTATCTGCATACTCTATGGTATAGGTCCCATTGACGGAGATAGTTGTAGGAACAGAGCTGCCATAGTCTGAATTAGACAGACCATTGGATAAAAGCTTAACCGGGGTATTAAAGTTTAGGTAAACTATGGATTCTCCACTATTCCATTCGGCATCTATAATAGCCGGAGCATATTCGTATTCTTCGTAAAAGTGATAAACACAATACTTTTCTTGGGGATAATAAAAAGGTCTAGATACATAAATATCGTTACCTACACTATCTACTGCATCAAGGTAAACATCACTATCGCTATATTCAGTAACATTCCCTATTACCATTTCTATCTTTACTATCTTTTCCTTACCGTCATCAGCGTCCTCAATAGTCAGGTTATAGATCCCGGCCTTTCTATAGGCTCCTTTGGAAATACTTTCTCTGTTAAGGGGGATAGAGATATAAACATCTGTATATTCAGAATCATCTCCATATACCTTGTCAAGGTCTTTTAAATGAGAGCCCTTGATAAAGTCTCCTCCAAATTTTACAAGAAGATATCCTCCATCCAAGGGATAATCATCAGTAACTGTGGCAGTGAACTTTAATGCCCCATTTTCAAATTTCTCATCACTAAAGGTGACTTCCGGTTTTTCGGAATCTATATAATTGATTTCAATATCTCGGCTGCACACCATACCATATTCATCGTAGATATAGTATTTATACTTTCCATCTTTAACAATTTCAAAATTCATAGTCTCTTTTTCATTTTCCCAAACAGACCAAGCTTCTGCTCCATCCGGTCCCCCGGGAATTGCAGGTCTCAAACTTTCTCCATCCTCTATCAGCAAGCCAATATCCCGGGGTGCCATTTGCCGCCTCCACCGGTACTGTCATACATGGAATAATAATGCTCAGAAGCATTACATTTAATAAAACCGCCGAAATCAGTCTTTTTATAGATTTTCTCATATACACCACCCCATTTTGTTTCTTTCCTAATATTTCAAATTTCTTCAACTTTAGTACATTAATATTTAAATTGTACCCAAAAAATTTGCAAAAAAATAGCACCGAAATCATTGATTATCTCAATAAAATCGGTCCTTGACAAGTCATGTCGAATATGATAAATAAACGTCACTAAAGAATCTTATACATCTTTGAAAAGATTCTTTATTTGCTATGCTCCTTCAGAGTGACAGGTAGAGAGAGCTTTGATAGAAAAATATTCTGTATCACTTTTATTTCTCCAAAGCCGGAAATCACTGCTTCCGCCTCTATTCCGTTGGCCTTAAGTATGCTAATCCAAGAATCTTCTTCCTCTGATGCCATA
>JALNWH010000037.1 GCA_023230985.1 Bacillota bacterium | reverse complement strand
TATTACGAAGCTCATTTATTTATCTATTAATTATTAAAGTCAGATTATTATGCAAATAATACTGCCTTTTGAATCATTTACAATTTTTTGGAGTGTAATTTGTAATTTCCCTTGAATCTCATCCGGCATTTTATAAAGCTTACCCTGTAATTCTTCTTTAACCATATCGTAAAGCGGTTTCCCAAAAACATTTGTATCCCAAATTTTTTGTGGGTTACTTTCAAATTCATCTAAAAAATATTTTATAAACTCTTCACTTTGTTTCTCCGTCCCTACTATTGGTGATACCTCAGTTTCTATATTAGCCCTAACAAGGTGTAAAGACGGTGCACTAGCTCGAAGTTTAACACCAAATTTGCCTCCATATTTTACGATTTCAGGCTCTTCCAATTGTATTTCGTCTACAGAAGGTGCAACCACACCATAGCCTACTTCTTTTACATCTTTTATTGCATCTTTTATTTTATCAAATTCTCTTTTTGACTCGGACAAAACTTTTAATAAACCTATCAACTGATAATCGCCTTCTATCTCATACCCGGATAGTTCACCTAATATCTTATAAAATAATCCATCTTTAAATTCAAATTGTATATCTGTAGAACCCTTTGATAAATCAATATTTAACAAATTACTATCTTTTATATCTTTCAAATTAGAAAATACTGCTGCAGAGCTTCCCGCTTCTCTTATATTATGCACTTTTTGGGCATTACTCTTTATATCATCAATTATTTCTTTTCTTAACCAGTGTTCTGAATCAAGAAAATCAAACCAACGAGGCATGTAATAATTCATTTCTTTAACAGGAAATTCAAACAATACTTTATCCAAAACATTATCTATATCATTCATACCCATGTTTAAACAATCTACTAAAATCACAGGAGTTTCATATTTGTTTTCTAATGAATCTCTTAATTCTTTAGTTTCATCACTTTCCGTTTTTGCAGAGTTAAGTATTATTATAAAAGGCTTATTAATGTCCTTTAATTCATTTATAACTCTTTCTTCGGCTTCTATATAATTTTTTCTTGGGATATCTGTTATACTTCCGTCAGTTGTTATCACTAAGCCAATAGTAGAATGTTCATTAATTACTTTTTTTGTTCCTAATTCAGCTGCTTCTTCAAAAGGTATTACGTTATCGTACCAAGGGGTATTTACCATTCTAGGGTGTCCATCTTCCAAATGCCCTATTGCGCCATCAACCAAATAACCTACGCAATCCACAAATCTGAGTTTAAATCTTACATTATCATCTAATGTCATATCAATAGCTTCGTTTGGCACAAATTTTGGTTCAGTAGTCATAATAGTTTTTCCATCAGCACTTTGCGGAAGCTCATCTTTTGTCCGTTCTTTTTTGAATTCATTTTCAATATTAGGTATTACTAATAAATCCATAAATCTTTTAATAAATGTAGATTTCCCTGTCCTGACAGGTCCCACTACACCTATATAAATACTTCCTTCTGTTCTCTCTGCAATACTTTGATATACATCATATTCTTCCAAGACCCTACCTCCCATCTTCCGATTATTAGCCTAAAATATGCACTATATATATATGTACAATAGTATTTTTTATTACAAAAAAAGATGCTTCTAAGCATCTTTCCATCCAACCGACTCTATTTCAGGCAAATCTTCCATTTCGTGAGTTTTATTTCTTAACATTAGATTTAATACTGAATCCTTTACATCTGTATCTCCGAATAAAACCTTATGTATTTCTTTGGTTATAGGCATTTCAATCCCGGTTCTTTCTGCCAGTTCATATACGGATTTTGTTGTCCGGAATCCTTCAACAACCATATTTGTAGATTTCAAAATATTATTTAAGGATTTCCCTTCACCAATAGCCTTACCGGCTCTATAATTCCTACTATGCATGCTTGTACATGTGACAATCAAATCACCTATACCTGAAAGTCCCGAAAAAGTACATTGTTTCGCACCGAGTGCTACTCCCAGCCTTGAAATTTCTACTATACCTCTTGTCATTAATGCAGCTTTAGTATTGTCACCAAAACCTAATCCATCACAAATTCCTGCACCTAAAGCTATTACATTTTTAATTGAACCTCCTAGTTCAACTCCGATAATATCCGGATTAGTATATACTCTAAATCTGGAGGTCATAAAAGCGTCTTGCACATATTGTGCTATTTTTTTATTCACAGAAGAAACTACTGTTGCAGAGGGAACATCTCTGGCCACTTCTTCTGCATGATTAGGACCTGACAGCACAGCTATAGGGTTATTTGGCAAATAATTGGCTATTATTTCTGACATTCTATATAGGGTATCATTTTCTATCCCCTTTGCCAGATTTACAATCACTTGATCTTTGCTAATAAAATCTTTGATAACAAATACGGTATCCCTTATTGCATGAGATGGAGTACCTAATACAACTATACTGACATCTTTACAACAGTATTCTATATCATTTGAAACCTCAATATTTGAAGGCAATGTAACCCCGGGTAAATAGTTAGTATTCTCTCTTGTACTTTTTATTATATTCAAAAGTTCAGGATTTCTAATCCATAGTTTTACCTCTATTCCTTTCTTGCCCAAAGATATTGCATTGGCAGTACCCCAACTGCCTGCTCCTATAACAGCAATCTTTTTCAAATTTAATCACCACCTATTTACTTTTTGTCCTATCTTTGATTCAGTACCCTGCATTAATTTCTTAATATTAGATTTATGTCTATATACAGACATCATTGATAATAAAAAACTAAATAAAACCAATTTTATCGGTTGCCATGTAAAAAGCATGACAATAGGAAATATTATCATACCTAATATCGAAGCTAATGAAACATATTTAGTTACCGCTATAATTATTATGCCTATTGGCACAATCCCTGCAACAATATAAATATTTATTGCAGTCATAACCCCAATAGTGGTAGCTACACCTTTCCCCCCTTTAAATCCTAAAAGAATAGGCCAATTATGCCCAATAACGACAAATAGGCCTGCAAATATCTGTCCATCTTCCCCCGCAATTATCTTACCTAATATAACAGCAATTACACCCTTTAAAATGTCTCCTAAAAGTACGATTATTCCGGCTTTTTTCCCCAAAACACGAAGGGTGTTAGTAGCTCCGACATTTCCGCTGCCATGATTTCTTATATCTATACCTGCAAATAACTTTGCTATAAAATATGATGTTGAAAAATTACCAAGAAAGTAAGCCAATACTATTATTATTAATATTTTATAAGGCATGCCCAACATCTCCTATTCCTTTCCCCTTATAATAATTCTAATTGGGGTTCCTTCAAAACCAAATGATTTCCTAATTTGGTTTTCCAAATACCTTTCATATGAAAAATGCATTAAAGCAGGGTCATTAACAAATATTACAAAAGTTGGCGGTTTAACAGAAACTTGGGTACCATAATATATATTCAATCTTCTACCGCCGGATATAGAAGGCTGATTCATTAGTACTGCTTCATTTATTATATCATTTAATACCCCGGTCTGTATTCTTAATGAGTGCTGATTAGATACATAATCAATTATATCCAATAGCTTTGGGATTCTTTGTCCCGACAATGCTGATGTAAACTCAATAGGGGCATATGTTAAAAAAGGCAATATTCTATTGATTTCTTGTTTATATAAATTAATAGTTTTGTCGTCTTTTTTTATAACATCCCATTTATTAATTACTATGATTATACCTCTTCCTTGTTCATGTATATATCCGGCAATTTTACTATCTTGTTCTGCTATACCCAGTTCAGCATCTATAACTAGGAGACAGATATCTGCCCTTTCAATGGCAGTAAACGCTCTTATAACACTATACCTTTCTACAGCTTCGCTTATTTTACTTTTTTTTCTTATCCCGGCTGTATCTATTAAAACATATTTTCGATTATCTTTTTCAAAAAATGTGTCTATTGCATCTCTGGTAGTTCCGGGAATATTACTTACAATAACTCTCTCCTCTCCAAGCATTTTATTTATTATTGATGATTTTCCCACATTAGGTTTTCCAACAACAGCTACTTTTGTTATTAAATCATCATTAATTTTCCCTTCTGCTTTTGAAAAACTTTTCACTACTTCGTCCAGTAAATCTCCGATACCTAAAGACTGTCCTGCAGATATAGCAAATGGTTCCCCAATCCCTAAATTATAGAATTCATATATATTATCTTTGTACTTTGCCGCATCTATTTTATTACAGGCTAATACAATCGGTTTGTTCGCTTTTCTAAGAATATTTGCTACCTCTATGTCAGTGGGATTCAATCCTTCTTTTGCATCTACAACAAATATTATAACATCTGATGTTTCAATAGCTATTTCGGCTTGTCTCTTCATCTGAGCCATTATTATATCTTCAGAGTAAGGTTCGATCCCGCCGGTATCAATAATTTTAAAAGACATGCCAATCCATTCAGCATCCGCAAGTATCCTGTCCCTTGTGATACCCGGTGAATCTTCTACGATAGATATACGTTTACCGGCAATCCTATTAAAAAGTGTAGATTTCCCCACATTCGCTCTACCGACTATTGCAACAATAGGTTTTAACATCTAAACCAACTCCTGTCTATACAATTAACATTTTTCCATTATGTTTTTAATCAAATCGCTGCCATCTTCTTTACATATTATAACCCTTGCTCTCAGTTTCTTTTCAATATCACTTATTTCTAAATCATCTAAAAACAAAACTTCGCCATCTTTTAGCATATTATCAGGTATTAACAAGTTATGGGATATAGCCTTATCTTTTAATTGATTTATCATGTCTGCACCCGTAATTAAACCGGAAACCTTTATCGTTGTCCCAAAAAATTCGTTAGTTATTCCAATAACATCCAATTTTATTTCAGAATACTTTTTCATTATTTGCCTTGAAGCTTCCATTAAAAAAGGTATGCCGTATTCTCCGGTAACTATTGTAGCATTTTTTATTTCATTACTATCGTAATCTAATTTATTCAAGGACTTTCCTATTCCCTCTAAAAATAATCTTGTAATTCCCACACCATTTTCAAGTTGGCAAAACTCCTCATAGCTTTTATATGTAGGCAATTCCGTTGAAGCAATTAAATAAAATTCATCAGATAAAAAAGCAAATCTGGTTCCGGCATTTTTTAAATAGTAATTCTGCATAACTTCAACTTGCTTAATTACATTTGATGCACTGGCTTTTTCGTATTCTAATATAGTATGAAGTCCTTTTCTATATTTTGTAAGACCTACAGGTACTATAGCAACACAACTTAACTGTGGATAGAATTGATATAAATCATCTATTGTTTTATCTAATCTATTACCATCATTTATTCCCGGACACAACACTATTTGTGCTTTTATTTCTATATTTCCTTCTTTAAGCCTCTTCAGTTGTTCTACTATGTTCCCTGCTTCTTTATTTTGAAGCATTTTCTTTCTTAATTCTGCATCTGTAGTATGGACAGAGATATTTATCGGACTTATTCGGTAATTTATTATTCTATCTAAATCTTCGTCTGTTAAATTTGTTAAAGTAACAAAATTACCGTGAAGAAAAGATAATCTTGTATCATCATCTTTAAAATATAAAGTCTTTCTCATACCTTTCGGTAATTGATCTATAAAACAAAAAATACACTTATTAGAGCAAGATTTTTGTTTATTAATAAATTCATGGAAGATAAGTCCTAAATCTTCATCAAAACCTTTTTCTATTTCTAATTCCCATATTTCTTTATCAGGCTTTTCTATTTCTACAATTATTGACTCTTCACTGATTAAAAATTTATATTCCAATATATCCATTATATGCTTGCCATTTATTCTAACCAGCTTATCCCCTTTTTCTATCCCAAGTTCATCGGCAATGCTACCGGGAATAATTTCGCTAATAGGTATTTTATGATTAATAATCATTATAACCTCCAATAGTTGTTAACATTTATATTTATATTTTTACCGGTGTATATTATACAGCATCTACTATAAAGTTTATATAACAGTAACAAATATCCAAAACACGATAACTAATATTATAGTATTTATTTTTCTTCTTTCATAAGTTTATTAAGCTCGTCCATAAATGTATTAATATCTTTAAACTGTTTATATACTGAAGCAAATCTGACATAAGCTACATCATCTAATTTTTTTAGCCTGCTCATTACCATTTTACCAATTCTTTTACTATCTATCTCTTTTTCCATTGAATTATAAAGCTCTTTTTCCACACTATCAACTATTTCTTCTATTTCTTTTAAAGAAATAGGTCTTTTCTGACTTGCCTTAATTAGCCCATTAAAGATTTTTTCTCTTTGAAATGCTTCTCTTCTTCCGTCTTTTTTAAATATTATTAACGGTATCTCTTCAACTCGTTCGTAAGTAGTAAATCTTTTTGAACATTTCTCACACTCACGTCTTCTTCTAATAACGGTATATTCATCTGCCGGTCTTGAATCCACTACTTTACTTTCATTCCACCCACAAAACGGACACTTCATAATAACCCTCCTCCTTAGTATTATCGACTATAACTAATAATAAAGGATTTTCTTATTAATTTGCATCTTTTTTTCACTTCAGCTTATATTTTTCAAAAATTTAAAATGTTTTTCTAATCAATATTGTATAGGAAAAATCTATTTTATTGAAGAGACTTTAATCATTAATTTCTACTAGTATAATATCAGTGCCAATTTTTTTTATTTTATCCCACTTTATTATCAAATCATTATCTTTTGAAAACAATACAAAAAACCTGTTTTGTGTGGATAATACTAAAGCTTCAATAAATCCGGTTTCCATATTGATTTCTATATCTCCGGCAAATCCTAATCGCTTCCCTTCAGATAAACTAATTATCTCTTTTTGTCTTAATTCAGAAGCTTTAAACATTTCTATTAAACCTCCTAATTTATTAATTTATTTATTAAAATATATAAGACTAGTTAAAAATATAGAACAATAAAAAAGCAGCTACTTATCGCTGCAGATTTTTACACTTAAATATGCTTTCTCATATGAATTAGAGCGGTTTTTTCCAAACGTGATACTTGTGCCTGTGATATCCCTATTTCTTCGGCTACTTCCATTTGTGTTCTACCCTGAAAAAATCTTAGGCTTAATATGAGTTTTTCTCTATCATTTAATTTTTTTAGCGCCTCCTTTAATGCAATATTTTCAATCCACGTTTCGTCTTGATTTTTTTCATCTGCCACTTGGTCCATTACAAATATCGCATCACCATTATCATGATAAATTGGCTCAAATAATGATAATGGATCTTGTATCGCATCTAATGAAAACACAACATCTTCTACCGGAATACTTAATTCTTCAGCAATCTCTGTAACAGTTGGTTCTCTTGAATTTTTATTAATCAGTTTATCCCTAATTTGCAAAGCTTTATATGCAATATCTCTTAGGGATCTGCTGACACGAATCGAATTATTATCCCTTAAATATCTTCTTATTTCTCCTATTATCATCGGTACTGCATAGGTGGAAAACCTTACATTTTGACTGATATCAAAATTATCTATAGCCTTAATTAAACCAATACACCCGACTTGAAATAAATCATCAACATATTCCCCTCTATTGTTAAATCTTTGAATAACACTTAATACCAGTCTCAGATTACCCTTTATAAATTCTTCCCGAGCATTTAAATCTCCACTATGCACCTTTTTAATTAGTTCCATCATCCTGTCATTTTTTATGACAGGAAGTTTTGATGTATTAACCCCGCATATTTCAACTTTATTTATCTTCATGTCAGTTCATCCTTTTATTTAAGATTATTAAAAGCTACTCCACAGCAGCAATCCAATAATTAAACATACCCTTTCATAACAGAAACAGCCTCTAAATATTATAGTTGTTGACATTTAAATTATTACCATTGACACTGTTTTTATTCACAATAATACAATTTAAAAAACCGGATATTTCATCCGGTTTAAATCATTCTATTTATCTCTTTTTTTAATCTATTAATTATTCTTTTTTCAAGTCTCGAAATATATGATTGTGATATGCCAAGCATATCTGCAACCTCTTTTTGTGTTTTTTCCACTCCGTCATTCAGCCCAAAACGCAGTTCCATTATTCTTTTTTCTCTTTCATTAAGTCTTTTCAAAGCTATTTCTAACAATTCTTTATCTGTTTCATCTTCTAAGTATTTATATATTAAGTCATTTTCTGTACCTAATATATCTGATAAAAGTAGCTCGTTCCCATCCCAATCAATATTCAAAGGTTCGTCAAAAGAAATTTCAGATTTTTGCTTTGTATTTCTTCTTAAATACATAAGAATCTCATTTTCTATACATCTTGAAGCATATGTAGCCAACTTTATTCTTTTTTCAGGATCAAAAGTATTTACTGCTTTAATAAGACCAATAGTCCCAATTGAAACCAAGTCCTCAACACCAATTCCCGTGTTTTCAAATTTTCTTGCTATGTAAACAACTAGCCTTAAATTTCTTTCAATTAAAATTGTCCTTACAACTCTTTCTTCTTCTTTTAACCTTGATATAAGAAACAATTCCTCATCTGATTCTAATGGAGGTGGTAATGCCTCGCTCCCTCCTATATAATATATCCAGTTACTTAGGCCGGGTTTAAATTTTTGAATTACTCTTAAATATATTATTTGTATTAATAGAATTGTTTTTTTAAATAACTTATGCACTATTTTCCCCTCCACTATGAAAACTTAAAATATCGGGATGGATTAACGCATTATATTCCCCATCTCTAGATAATCTCTTATTATAAATACCTATAATTAACTCTTTTATTGCTTGATTTTCATTATCAAGCTCTATATTAAATTCATCCGGTTTAAAACCAATCATCAATGCATTGTCGGCACCCAAAGATTTAAAAGGGATAAGTCTAAACCTAGTTAACCATTCCGACTGTGATAATACTGATGCAATCAAATTGATATTGCTTTCTTTGTTCTCTTCAAATATTTTTTTAAGCTCATATGGAATTATGTCTTTTATAGAAGAATATTCAACTACTACAACAGGCAATTTACTAATAGGGTCATTTAGGGAATTCCCGGTATCCACTAATGCTGAGATAAATATCTTTTTGCCATTTAAACATATATTTGCTCTTGAAATAACCTTTTCCCTTCTTAGCCTTTGAACAGTGTAATCCCATGAATACCTCACAATAAAATATGATATTATAACCGACAAAAGAAGTAACTTTGTTGAAAAGTCCTGAAAGAAAAAAATACCTTTATATGACTGTTTGATGCCGCTAATTAAATAATATAAGCCAAAAGCTGCACCTCCATAGACAAAGGTTATTATATAAAACATACTTATCAATCTGGTAAGCTCTTTTAACTTATATGGAGTAAATGCAACAATTACTATAAAAAGAGAAAACAGAATTTTTAAAAACCATGTGTAAAGATACTCATAACCCGGCAAACAATAGAAAACAGAATAAACAGCACCTAATGCAGAAGCTATTAATAATTTTAATTTATTATAATCACTTCTTGCAAGTTTAGCTGTACTAAATAAAATCATATAATTCATAGCAATGTTTTCCAAGAATATTACATCCCCATAGACATATTTAATCATTTTACAAACCTCGTCATATTACCAAAAGCACTGGAAGTTAGATTAATTACCAAGCTGTAATCCCATTGTTATTCCTTTAATTCACGGAACAATTTCTTTCTATAAATACATTATAAAAAAACTAATGGAAAATTTTTGTCAATTTGAGAAGTCGAATAAAAAACTTTTAAAATATAATCTTTAATAAAAATGTTTATAATATATGTATATACTAACAACCTCAAAAAAATACAAAAAAAGTTGCATAGCAACTTTTTATATATTAATTTTGAATTATATTAAAATTTATTTAAATCTATTCCTAAGAAAAGGCGGTATATCAATATCATCATCATCGTAGGCTGACTTTTGCATAAAACTCTTATCTGCAGCCACTTCATCGGAGCCAATAAGAAAACTCGGTTTGATGCTATCAAAGCCGGTAGCAATTACTGTAATTCTAATTTCATCCTTTAGGTTTTCATCAATTACAGCACCAAATATAATATTGGCATCAGGATCAGCAGATTGGAAAACTAACTCTGCTGCTTCATTTACCTCAAAAATCCCTAAATCAGAACCACCTGTAATATTCAATAAAACACTTTTAGCACCTTCTATGGATGTTTCTAATAGCGGGCTTTGTATTGCTTGTTTTACAGCATCCTCACCTCTGTTTTCGCCGTCACCTTTACCAATCCCCATATGGGCAAGCCCTTTGCCCAGCATTATAGTTTTGACATCCGCAAAATCAAGATTTACAAGTCCGGGAACGGCAATTAAATCTGAAATACCTTGAACTCCTTGTCTTAAAACATCGTCTGCAATCCTAAACGCATCCATAATTGATGCCTTTTTATCCACTATCTGGAGCAGCCTATCATTTGGAATCGTCACTAGAGTATCAACATTCTCTCTTAGTTCTAAAAGACCTTTTTCTGCTTGAATTTTCCTAATCTTACCTTCAAAACTAAAAGGTTTTGTAACAACACCTACCGTTAATATACCAAGTTCTTTAGATACTTGTGCGATAATAGGCGCAGCTCCGGTTCCTGTTCCTCCTCCCATACCCGCAGTAACAAAAACCATATCTGCACCGTCTAGTATAGATTTAATGTCTTCTAGGTTTTCTTCAGCCGCCTTCTTTCCTATATCAGGATTCGCACCGGCACCCAACCCTTTTGTTAACTTTTCTCCTATTTGTAACTTATTCGTTGATTGTGAAGCATTTAGCGCCTGTAGATCGGTATTTACACAATAAAAGTCTATTCCTTTTAAACCGGCAGCTATCATCCTATTAACTGCATTATTACCGGCACCGCCAACTCCAACAACTTTTATCGAAGCTACCGAATTAATATCTACATCAAATTCAAGCATTATACAACCTCCTTGTCTTTTACAATAATTTATTCTGTATTTATTACTTTATTTCCTTATTTATTTCTATAAATAATGTTCAACATTTAATACTAAACTCCTTCATTTTTAATCATTTTTAATTATTGTTTTTTAATTTTAACTAGAAGATACCTTCTAACTATTGCAAAGTTTTGGAATAGTCTTACACCAAATGCAAATATTGCTGCATAATAAATAGGCACCCCTAATTGATCGCCTATATAAGTTAGCGCTGCTGCCAAAATTGCATTTGCGAAAAATCCTGAAATGAATATTTCAACATCAAAGGTATTCTCCAAACTAGATCTAATCCCACCGAAAACAGAGTCTAATGCCGCTAAAATTGCTATTGACATATACGTGGAATATTGGATTGGTATAGTAACCGGGGATAAAAATCCAATTATTATTCCAATTAAAAGACCTAATAAAGGCAGTAACATTTTTAAACACCACCCTCAACTATTTTTTGATAATTAATCCTAGGAGTATCCGTATATTTATTAATTGTAAGATTATCAACCTTTTTTACATCTATTCTAATCCCACTATATTCCATCCAATCTATATAACCATCCGGTGCTAAAGCTGTAGCTTCTAAGGTTTTGGCATCCCCTATTGCTTTAATAATAAAAGGAGTCGCATGCCTGCTATTATTTATATTTATTGTCGGGCCTCCGCACTTTATACTGGTTGTACTTATAATCCTTACATCGTTAATAGATATTGCTTCCGCTCCCGCTGCTTTTAAATCATTAACTATTTCTAAAACATCTATATCATGTATTAAGAATAATTCAGGGTTTATTGCATCTTCAAAACTTTCTAAACTGTCATTTAAAGTGATAATTATTCCCGGTCCCTCCACTTTTTCTAATCCTGCATAATTTCTTATCTTCTTAAGTTCATTTTCCATGGAATCATAAATACTACCATCATCACCGATATTATCTTCGTATTCTTTTAATTTTTGTCCGGCTTCAGCTACAGATTGTTTTAAATTGCTTATTTCTGAAAGAACATTATTTACATCATTTTCCATGTCTAATAACCTTTGTATTGTAATAATTCCTTCGGATGTTAAATTCAACTTTAATTGAATAGTTATTAAAAATCCAAAAATAATAGCCATGACAAGCAAATAATAGTTTTGTTTAAATTTTTTCTTATTAATTGCTATCTCCCTCTTTTACCATTTTTGAATACTTGTTCTCAATAATCCCATTATATTTCCCAACAATAATAGATTGTTGCTGAGTTATTGATATTGCAATACCTTTGCTTTCAAGCCTTTCTACAATTCCCCCTCTCATTCTTAATGCAGCTTCAAGGGTTTTAGGTTCACCAATCACTTTTATTGAAAAAGGCGGTGCAAATTTGACTGTATTTACGTTTATATGAAGACCGGCTTGCCTTATTTCAGTGCTGGAAATAATTCTCTCATCATTGATTGATACTGCTTCAGCTCCCGCTGCATTTAATTCGTTTACAAATTCCAACAAATCTGTATAATCTATTATATTATAATTATAGTTTTCAAAAAATTTTAAATCATCAAGCAGAATATTCAAGCCAGGCCCTTCAACATCAACAAGACCTGCAATTATTCTGGCTTTCTCCAGTTCTTCCTTAATAATTCTTGAAGCAATATTAACTTGGGCTTCCGAATCTTCATATTCACTTATTTTTTTTTCATAATCATTTTTTAGTGCTAACAAATTATCTCGTTCTTCTCTTACTTTTTTTAGCTGTGTAGCAATCTCTCTGGCTCTATATTCTGTAACCGGCCCTATACTTTGTTTGACAGTTCTAAACTGTATGGCTATCATTAACCCTAATACCACACAAACAACACTTATTGCTAACTGTATTTTTGTGTTTTTCATCAACTAACCTCCCAGCCTACTCACTTTCCTTGAAAATTGGATTGCCATCATGTCTCATGTCAATTATTCCCTTTTTCTCGTTTTTTAGCAAGTCCTCTATAATTGATTTTGCCATTTGCATTTTATAAAGCAAATCATTATTGCATATTATAATATTTATGCCCTCTTTAGTTATTAATTTTACATTATTAATATCTTCAACATTTATTAAATCTATAGATTCACTTAGGTCAATGTCTTTAAGTGCAATTAAGATATCCATAGTTATATCAAGTTGTTCCTTATTATCAATTTTAATCATTTCTCCTATTTTAAAATCGTTAAATTCAAATCCTTCGATTATAGGTATATTTGTTTCTTTACTTAACCCTGTAACTGCAATTATTAAAGCTTCGTCATCTATATTTAGATAAGAACCCAAGTATGGAATAATTGCAATAGCCTCCCTTTCTATTATATCTATAGATACACTGGAAGGTAAAATCCTTTTTATTCTTACAGCCTTTATTTTTGGGTTTTTAAATATACTTTTTACTATCTTTTTCTTATTTACCTTGAACAAATTTTTCCCATATTGTAGCTGTGACAAATTAATTATATCATTTTTAGTTATAGTTTTGTTACCGGTAACATATATACTTTTTAAGGAAAATAATTCAGAAGATAAGATAAACATTAATGCACTTGCTAAAAGTAATATAACAATAAATCCTTTAAACCATGTTCTCACTTTTTTCCTCCCTAGGCTTGGCTACAATTTTCCCATCATAATAGAAGCTATACTATTACTTTTATAATATCAGCTCCAAGACCTTTAAGTTTAATATCAAAATCCTCATATCCTCTTTCAATATGGTTATCGTTATTATCTATATAAGAAACACCTTCTGCTGCCAGAGCCGCCAACACGAGGGCCGCCCCACCTCTCAAGTCTTTGGCTGTCAATTGTGCACCGGTCAGTTTTCTAATTCCCCTCACAACAGCTGTTCTTCCATCCAGTTTTATTTTTGCCCCCATTTTAACCAGTTCCTCTGCATGTTTATAGCGGTTTTCAAATACAGTTTCTACAAAAACACTTGTGCCCTTAGCTATTGACATAAGTGACATAAACTGAGCTTGCATATCAGTAGGAAAACCCGGATAAGGCAACGTTCTAATCATTTCAACTGCATTTAATCTTTTTGGACTTTTTATAATAATCGTCTTATCATATTTTTCAATTTTGCAACCACTTTCTATAAGTTTAGAAATAAGCGGTTTTAGGTGTTCCACAATTATATCTTGTAGAACAAGCTTACCTCCAGTTATTGCTGCAGCTGTCAAATATGTGCCGGCAACGATTCTATCCGGTATGACTGTATGTTCCGCATTATGAAATCTATTAGTTCCCAAAATCTTAATGGTGCTGCTACCTGCGCCGGTGATTTTAGCTCCGGTTTTGTTTAAAAAATTTTGTAAATCAATTATCTCAGGTTCTCTAGCAGCGTTTTGTATAATAGTTGTACCTTCTGCTGAAACTGCGGCAAGCATAATATTTTCTGTCGCACCCACACTGGGATAATCCAAATGTATCTCCTTACCAATCAGTTTATCATATTGACATACAATATAGCCATGAGATTCTATAATGTTAACACCTAGTTTTCTAAGGCCTTTTAAGTGTAAATCAATTGGCCGCGGTCCTATTTCACAACCACCCGGGTAACTAATTCTTACATGTTTAAATCTACCTAATACAGCTCCCATTAAAATAATTGATGAGCGCATTTCTTTAACCGGTCTCTCCGGAATATTGGTATTCAACTCGCCCTTTGAATTTACAACCATTGTATTTCCATTAAAAAGAACTTTGCAACCTATGTTCTCCAATACGTTTGTCAAAATACTAACATCTTTCAGTCGTGGTATATTGTGAATAATAGATTCACCGCCATTTATTAAAGAAGCTGCCAATATCGGCAGTACTGCATTTTTTGAACCTTCTACCTTCACCTCTCCTTCTAGTTTTTTGCCACCATTTATAATGAATTTGCTCATCTATGGACACCTCCGGGAAGTGCATAATTGTAATCATACTAACATTCTATGCTAAACTTCTTTAAGTGTTACCATAGCTGAAATATGCTTATTCAATGAGAACATTATACTACATTGTACATATATATTTAAATATAAAATTACAATATTAATACTCATTTGGCCTTTTTGATTCTTACTAATTCCTCTATAGCTTCAATAATTTCTTCAGTTGCATTAATCTTACTTAACTCTTTACTTCTCACAGACATCGACCTCATAATACCAGGATTATTGAGCAATCTTTTTACTTCAAACAAAAGTAATCGGCTATTTAAATCACTTTCTAATATAACAATGGCTGCACCATTCCTTTCCAGTACCTTAGCATTAAACTCCTGATGATTATCAGATGCATAAGGATAAGGTATAAGTATACAGGGCTTCCCTAAAGCAGTTATCTCAGATACAAGCCCTGCACCGGATCTGCTAATTATGAGATCTGAACCGGCTAATGCATTAGGCATATCATAAACATAGGGAAGTACTTTAATATGTTTATTTTCGTAAGGTATTTCCATTTCCTTATATAATGATATAACCTTTTCATATTGAGTATCACCTGTCATATGTAAAATCTGAAAGCTTTTAGTTTCTATACATTCCTTAACTAATAGCATGATATTCTCGTTTATACTTTTTGCCCCTCTGCTTCCTCCCACAATAAAAAGCAAAGGTATTTTATCATCAAAACCTAAAGTTCCCTTACCTTCCTTGCAGTTTATGTTTGTTATATCTTTACGTAAAGGGTTGCTGGTCACTATAATCTGGCCTTGATTTTTAAGATAATTGGATGCCTCCTCGAAAGTTAAAGCAATCCTATCTACAAATCTTGATAAGATTCTGTTTGTGATGCCCGGATATGCATTTTGTTCATGTATAAAAGTAGGAATCCTCATTAATGATGCAGTCAAAAGTACTGAACCGCTTACATATCCACCGGTACCAATAACTACATCCGGCTTAAATTCTCTAATCATTTTATAAACATGAAAAAAACTTATTAAAACTTCTTTGACTGCAATTACATTTTTTATACTTAACTCTCTTAAAAAGCCTCTTACTTTAATATGCTTAAATGTAAATCCTTCCAACGGTATTACCTTGCTTTCCAAGCCATCTTTTGTCCCAATAAATAAAATGTCTGCATTATCGTATATTTTTGAAAATCCTTTTGCTATAGCGATAGCAGGATAAATATGCCCACCTGTCCCACCACCGGCCAGTATCATTCTCACTTCATCAGCTCCCGTCGATTTTTATTTGTCTCGATATATTAAGTAATATCCCTAAATTTGCCATTACAAGCAATAAAGATGAGCCTCCGGAGCTGATTAGTGGTAAGTTTACTCCTGTAGTAGGCATAGAAACAGTAACAACTGCAATATTAATAGCAACCTGAATGCCGATCATACTTGTTATACCTGCTGCTAAAAGACATCCAAATAAATCTGGTGCATATAATGAGATTCTTATTCCTCTCCATATCAGAAATAGAAAAAGAAATACTACAGTTACAGCACCTATAAAACCAAGTTCTTCGCCTATTATTGAAAAAATAAAATCATTTTGTGCCTCAGGTATATAAAAAAATTTTTGTCTGCTATTACCTAGACCTAAGCCGAATATTCCCCCTGAACCAAGTGCCAATAATGATTGTATAGCTTGGTATCCTTTATTTAAAGGATC
>JALNWH010000036.1 GCA_023230985.1 Bacillota bacterium | reverse complement strand
TTTAGAAAGCGGTATCTTCACTGCAAGTATATCGGCTAAGGATAGTGAAGGCATTGAACATATTTACACCTTTGACTTTTCAATGGATATAAAGGATATTAATACCACAATAGTAAAAGCTCCAAATTTAGAAGGTAAAAAGGTTACATACACTAAAGAAGGTGTTGAATTTGATGATAAATATGTGGGGAAATATAAAAATGATATTGTATTAGTAAAGGATAACGCCTTTAAAAAGGTGGGGGAAAGATTTGTTGAAATCAACTCTGCTGAGAATGGAAATTTAAAAGGCAAGTATTATGAAATATATAATGACGGATATGAAGTTGAAAACACAAAGAGCTTTGAATTCTACTCGAATTACGATGATAATCCCAATCATTATTCAATTATTCGATATAAAGATAATAATGGTGAAAATAAAAAGGGAATTATTCACAGACATGATATGCAAAACATAAATATATCCTTTGACGTCGAAATAGATGAGGAAAACGGAGGTTACTCCTATACACATAATGAGGATGGTTTTAATAATTATTTTATCAGGATATTTGAATAGAAGCCGAAGGTGCAAAGGGTTCTTGCCTTTGCACCTTTAAACAGTTTAGAAGGAGGACTGAAATTGGATACAGCAATTGTGATTGAAAACCTGTCAAAAAAGTATAAAAATAATCGTGGTATTGGAGATATTAATTTAAAGGTTGGGAGGGGCGAAATTTTCGGGCTTTTGGGTCCCAACGGTTCAGGTAAAACTACTGCAATGAAAATTATGGTAGGGCTTATGAAGGCAGACGCAGGGGATGTTATAATAAGCGGATTTAGTGTTTTGACGGCTTATGAACAAGCGATGAAAAATGTTGGCTGTATGATTGAGAAAATAGTACCATTTCCTTATTTGACAGCTTATGAAAATATGAGATTGCGCAGCAGATTTTATAATAGTCTTGATGACAAACAAATAGATAAAACCTTAGATATTACGGGGCTTTTAAAATATAGGAATGAAAAAATAAAAAACTATTCCTTAGGGATGAAACAAAGGCTTGGCATTGCCATGGCATTTTTGTCAAATCCAAATATTTTGATTTTGGACGAGCCGTTTAACGGACTGGATGTAGAAGGTATGTTTCAAATGAGAAAGCTTATAACAAACCTATCAAAGGATAAAGATACAACCTTTTTTATATCCAGCCATTTAATCCACGATATAGAGCTTATATGTGACAAGGTTGGAATTTTATATGACGGAAGGCTTTTGGCTGTCAAAGATACTAAGGATATTCTGAGAGACTATTCATCTTTAGAGAATTACTATTTAAGCGAGGTTGATGTAAATGGAGCTTCTTAAGGCAGCTTATAAAAATGAAATTATGAAGATATTAAATAGGAAAAAGCCCGTTATATTAATGGCGCTTTCAGTTGTATTTGTTTTAGGGGCAATGTCAGGGGTTTATTTGTTGAATAGTTTTTCAGGGATACGGGTGACAGGCAGCTCAGAATTTTCAATAATGGTTTTGTCTATACTTATCTACTCTCTTTTCCCCCTTTTTACTATATTCATATGTGTAGATATGTTTGCGGGAGAGTTTGCTGATCAGACAATAAAGATTACTCTAACGAGCCCCGCATCAAGGTTAAAGGTGTTTTTAAGTAAAATCCTTGCTGCCGCAACTTTAATATTAGGGAATTTGTATTTTGTTATGATAATATCAGCTATTTCCTCTGCCATTATTAATAGGAATTTCCCAAATTTATTAAGAATATTTGCATCCTATACTATGGCTTTTATGCCAATCTTTGTTTTTGCTTTAGTCATTGCATTAATTTCTATTATATCAAAAGGAACAACCTCTGCTTTTATGATTTCAATTTTTATATTTTTATTGCTGAACGGTTTAAGCTTGGTTTTTCCGAATATTAGAAGCTTTCTATTTACATCTAATTTTGATTGGTATAGATTGGTTTTGGGTAGCTACATAAACTTTAGCAAAATTCTCAGGGTTTTACTAATTTTGCTGGGCTATAGCATAATGCTGACAGCAGGGGGCTGTTATTTGTTTGAGAGAAAGGATATTTAGGTTGATTGTATGAAGCTAAAGCAAAGGTTTTTAATACAAAGCATATCAATTTTACTTAGCGCTATTATTATCACCGGCTCCGCCGGTCTTTTATATAATTATTTTTATAAATTATTAAAGGAATCCCATGCGTATAAAGGCATGGGACAAACAATTACTATTGTTATGGAAAGAGATAATATTGTTTATAATAGTGAAGATCTTGCCATGTTCAATATTAAAGAAATATTAATGAATGTCAGTATTGAAAGCAGTTATTATGAATATGAAGGTAATAGATATAGAATAAAATTAGAGAATTATATGAGAGATGGAATTGATTATAAAATAATAATTCTTAGTCAGATTCAGGATATCTCCGGCTTTTATAAGTCCCTCTCGATTTTTCTCTTTACGGTTTTTCTCATTGTTTTTGTTATTGCCTGTATAATTGTACAAAAGGAAAATATGAAGAATATTATTAACCCTATTATTGATTTAACAAAAGATATGGAAAACTTAAGAATCGGTGAGCTTGAAGAGGCTATTGCAGATAGCGGTTACGGAGAGATTAAAGAATTAGGTATTGCTATAGAGGAATTGCGCCTTCAGCTAAAAAACAGTATATATTATCAGCAAAAGATTGATGATAATAGGAAATTTCTCATATCAAGCATTTCTCATGATTTAAAAACTCCTGTAACAGCTATTAGAGGGTATATTGATGGTGTATTGGACGGTGTTGCCGATACGGAGGAAAAGAAAGAATACTATTTATTAAAGGCCGTCGAAAAAACAAAGATGATAAATACAATGATAGAAGATTTACTGTTGTATTCTAAGCTTGATTTAAACCAAATGGTATTTAAAAAGGATGAGGTTTCCATAAATGAATACATTGAAGACTGTATTTTAGATCATAGTGAAGGCTTTTTGAAAGAAAATAAGGCAATAGCTTTTGAAAATAAATTAATGGCTGAATCCTTTGTATCTATAGATATAGAAAAATTTAATAGAGTGGTTCAAAATATTATGGAGAATGCTCAAAAAAGCATTAAAACGGGTGAAGGTCTGCTAAGAGTAATTTTGAGAGAAACCCATTCTTCTGTTATTATAGAGTTTAAGGATAATGGTAGGGGAATAAGCGAAAAAGAGTTGCCCCATGTCTTTGAAAGATTTTATAGGTTAGATACTGCAAGGGAGGTCAAGGGCTCATCCGGCTTAGGTCTTGCAATTGCAAAACAAATTGTAGAAGGCTTAGGGGGACGAATATGGATAATCAGCGAAGAGAGTAAAGGAGCTTCTGTTATGATATCTTTAAAAAAGGCAAAAAAAGAGGAAGAGGTAATATGAGAAGGATTTTAATAATAGAGGATGATAAGAGTATATCGGAAATTCAAAAGGATTATTTGGAAATGAGCGGCTACGAAGTTAAATGTGTATATGACGGAAATGCCGGTCTTGAGTGCATAAAAAATGAAGGCTTTAGTTTAATTATTTTAGACCTGATGCTTCCGGAGAAGGACGGTTTTCAAATATTAAAGGAAATATCCGATACAAAAGAAATACCCATACTTATTGTATCCGCAAAATCTGATGAATTATATAAAATAAAAGGGCTTAATTTAGGGGCTGATGACTATATAACCAAACCTTTTAGCATGGGAGAATTGGTAGCCAGGGTGAATAGCCATATAAAGACCTATGAAAGATTTAATGAAAGCACCAAAATAAAACTTATAACTGTCGGGGCATTATCAATAGATAAAAGGGACAGAAGAGTTTATATAGATGATAAAGAAATATTTCTAACACAAAAAGAATTCGATTTACTTTTGTTCTTGGCTGAAAACCCGAATATAGTTTTTAGTAAAGAGCAGCTATTAGAAAGGGTTTGGGGTTATGATTTCTTTTCTGATGCATCTACCATAACTGTACATATAGCAAGAATAAGAGAAAAGTTAGAAGCAAGCCTCGACGGCGGTCAATATATTGAAACCGTATGGGGAGCAGGCTATAGATTTAAAATATAGCATAGATTAATATCTATTAAATAGCTTGCAACAATGATGCTGCGGAAATATTATAATGATAAATAAAAAAGTTGTTTATTTTTCTATATTTTGTGTTATAATATGGTTAAAGAGACCGCCACATGATGTGGTTAGCCTCAAGAGTGTAAAACTTATATTTCACACTGCAAGCGCTAATTGCAGTGTGATTTACTTATTTGCTAACTTTTCTTATGTTGAATTAGCGGGCATTAACAAATTCCAGTAAAGGTCTAATTTGTTCCCGGCTTGAATGATCATAAGATGATTTTATAGCTTCATAGGTGTCTTGTTCCATCTGAGTCTTATTCCTTTTAAATCTTAGGAATCCTTTTAATCCTGTCATTAATACTCTGTCCATGATGCCCATTTTTTCATAATTTAATCCACCCTGGAAATAGAAAAAATCTATGTCATCCAAAGAGTTGTCCTTTCTAACTTTTTTTATTTCCTCTTCTATTGGTGGCATTGCTCCAATAGCAAATACAATAATCCTTTTATCCGGCAAGGTGGGAAGACTGTTTTTCAAAGTATTTATTCCAATGATTTTACCGGTGTGTAAGCTCCCTCCAAATATAATAATGTCATAGGATGACATATTTGTCGCATTAAATTCTTCTACGGGAATAATACGGCAGTTAAGCTCATCCTTTATCCAATTGGCGTACCTTTTTGTAAATCCAGTTTTCGATTTATAAACTACAATGATTCTTTTTTCTTGCATTTAGACCCCTCCTTTTTTTGCCTTTCAGAATATCTCTTGATACTCAATCTATAACTATAATAATTATTACATAACCCTTTATAATTTTATAATAAGATTTTTTGAGTTATTATGACTTTTATTTCGCCTTTTTTGGGCTTTGTATGTTGGTATGGAATCGGTAGCTCTGTCAAAACACATTTATAAAGCTATATCCTAATTTCAATCCATAAAAAACAATGATAATTCCACAGACTATATTAATATATCTCAATATTTTTTCACCTATAGCCTTTTTAAACACTATTATTATAGTAGTGAGAATCAAAAACCAACTAAGCGATGCTGTTGCCACCCCGGAAATAAAAAGCCTTGATGCAAAGTAAGGTAAAGATGCCTTATAACCTCCTAATAAAAGGGACCCGTCAATAAGGGCCTGAGGGTTAAGCCAAGTAACAACAAAGCACATCCATACCACTTTTACTATGGGTTGATCTACATCTACCTCCTCATCAATACTTGGAATAGATTTAATAAGACTATAACCTATGTAAATAACAGCAACGGAACCCACTGCCATAATAAAATACCTAAGTGAAGGTACCTTGTCCATTATCAAACCTACACCAAAAAAACAGGCTAATGCCAAAGAAATATCAAAAAACGCTGTTATAAAAGCCACCTGATAGGCCCTGAGCTTTCTTGATCTGATAGCCGAATTTATTACATATATATTTTGCATTCCTATAGGTGCTACATAAGCCAAACCTAACAAAAAACCTTGAAATAAATATATCATATGACCACCTTCTTATTATTTGTTCTTATAAAATCTATTTATATAAAGCTTATCACTTTTTCTAAATCAGATATAAGTAATAAATATCAGTATCCTTCTTCTATGGTAAAAATAAACAATTGCATGTCCGTTTCAGCTCTTTGACCTTCGCATATAAAATATATTCGCCAATAATATATCGAATCCTTTTCCAACGTAGTATAAAGGGGAATATGTGACGAATTTTCCACCTTTCCTTCATTATCAACATAGGAGAGTTTGTAGATATTTGTTTTTTCACTTATCCAAGTTTCTGCAGATGATGCAGGTTCCTTAGGTATAGTAAACATTAAGTTTTCTTGGCTATCAAATATTTCTATACCATATCTATCAATCGCTTTACTGCACATAACTTTATATTCAACACCAAAAAAAACATCATATTGGCGTTTTTCACTGCTTCCTGCCCCTCCGATTCTCTTTGTGGCCATATCAATCCATCCTGCATCTAATTTGTAGACCTCTAATGTTGGAGGATCTATGGACGGCTTCGGAATCTTGCGCCATACAGCGTAAATCGTTTTATCACTTTTTGCCATTAATTGCTGATTTTGATTCCATAGCACGTGGTATGCTCCAGCCCCATCTGCCCAACCGGCAAAAGCATATCCTGGCCTTGTAGGTATAATGGAACTGACTGTCCAATAATCCATGGCTTTTACTGTTTGACTTTGTGGCGCACCCGTTCCGCCGCTTGCATCATAAGTTAGTGTATATGTGGTAGCTGTTTCTTCCCATTGGGCATAATACGTCAAGGTTGTATTGCTTGTTGTATTATCTAAACCAATGGAAATGCTTTGGCCGGGGCTGTCTATGCCATATGACATACTATCATTCAGACGCCATCCCAAGAAAGTATATCCGCTCTTGGTAGGAATCGTAGCCGAAAGCACAAATTCCACAAAACCGTCACTTCCCTTGGGCACGCTGTGGCTTGCAGGCGCATCGTTGCCACCGTTTGTATTGTACTTAATCGTCACAGTACTTGATGTAGATACTACCGTAAAACTAGAATTAATAAACGTAGAAGAAGCGCTTTGACCTCCATTAGTCGCAGTGGCAGTAACCTTGTAAATGTAAGAACCTACAGGAAGCTTACCAAAAGTCAAATCATTATTCATGGAGTTTTGTAAATTATGCGTTGCTACATTAGGTGTATAGCTCCCAGATTGCACAACTGTCCCGGATGAATTTATGATTGCTCCGTACACCGATGTAATCTTGCCGCAACTTGTAGAAATGGTACCGCGAACGCCAAAGCTGTCACCAACAGATAGGCTAGTTGGAATTGTCCTGCCAGCGATAGTCAATACAGGTTTCTCTGTTGTTTTTTCACAGCGGTCACTGCAAATCCAGTCTCCTTGAGTTGTTTTATACCATGTGTTTCCATAGTGATTGACGGTGTAAGCAACAACGGAAGCTATATTACCTGTCGGTATAGTTCTTATTGTATCGTATGCCCCATAAGGAGCAGCTTTAGATGCAGCCGAATTAGTAATTTTACAAGTGAATGCACTATTTACGACTGCATAAGGATATGCATCACCACAGGAAGTGCAGACACCTTTGTTGTTGTAAGTATGAGGGCAAGAGGGAATAGATGATTCAAATACAACGGTCCCCACATATGCACCACTATAAGCTGATGAAATAAATTTTTCCAAACCCAACTTCTTTAGTGTTCCGTTACTCCCATTTTTATAATAGTTGCCGCCACCTTCTGTATAGTATACTTGTCCCTTTATTACTTCCTCAACGTATATCACATGGCCATGCGGATTATTGCTTGTAGCCCCAAAACTGACAAAAGAATTCGATGTGATATGACTTCCCTTATCATTTTTATATACTCTTATCGTATAGCTTTTCCCGGAAGTATGCGAAGTAATGGTTTTCCCATTAGGTGCATTGATGGGTATATCTTTTGCACCCGCCCCGGAACTGAATCCCGGCGAAACATTGAGTTTTTCCTCTAATCGAGCGTAAACATAACCAACACATTGCGGAGATGCTCTGCCTGTATATCGCTCGAAATAAGGCTGATAATTTTTTACCCTAGCATCTTTATTGTACTTATAATTAAAATCCACAATACTTTTTCCGACATAAGAATCAATATTTGAGACAGAATATCCCTCTGCAAATGCTGTACCCCCAAGTACGAAAAAAAGTACAAGCATCACAAGAATCAAAAAAACTGTGTTTTTCATTTATACCCCTCCTATTAGCCAAAATTGACACTGTCCAAATTGCCTATTAGTACTGCAATATTTGATCTTGTTATGCTCTCCCCAAAAGTGTTCTCCACCCCGATCAAAATTCCGAGTTTCTCGGCTACGGTTATATACCCGTATGGCCATCCACCTGTATCAAGAGCTTCGTCTTCACATCCAACTGCACAGAGAAGCATCTTGATTGCCTGTTCATATGTAACAGGGTCGTTTGGCCCAAATACATCGTTTCCATATCCGCTTACAATTCCGTTTTCATAAGCCCATGTTATATATTTGAAGGCCCAATGGGTAGGTGGAACATCGCTAAATCCTATTCTTGATGAGTGTGTATCCACAAACTCACCAACCATCATTCTGCACACAACAGTTGCAAATTCAGCACGAGTAATCCCGGAGTATGGATTAAAATTCCCATTCTCGTCTCCCTTAAAAAGCCCCATATTTTTTGTCAATTCAACTGCCCAGGCATATTCGGCATCATCATCAACATCCGGAAAACTTGTCCCTGCATTTGCAGTAATGGCAAAGCTATTTATGAGAAGGACTATTATAACGATACTTGTAATCTTTCTTTTCATTGATTATCACATTCCTTTCTATTGCTTATTGTGCAAAACCTGTAAACATTATCATAGTAAAATAAGCCGACTGCAAAAACAACCGACTTCTTACGATAGAAATTCTGGCGGAGAAGGGGAAATTCGAACTCCCAGCACCTTATGGTGTAGTAGTTTTCGAGACCACTCTCTTACGCACACTTTAGATGATTTTATCATAACTTGGGGTATTATACCAGAAGATAAAAACCGTGTTTTCCAAGGTATTACGCAGATTAAATCATTAAAAAACAGCTGAAAGCCATGAGTTCGAATAGGTCCAGAAAAAGCTGTTTTTTGACCAAAAAGGACTACTTTTTTGGAAAAAGGAGAGAACTAGGAGAAAACTGGAACCCTTATGGCACCGAAATTATAAGATATATGATGAAGTTTTTGGAGAGAACTAAAGGCTTTTTTGCCTTAATATCTTACTAGTTATTGCTATACCATGATGAATCCAAGCAACTCCAATTTTTAAACCATTCATCCTCATTGATAATAGCATTCCAAATATCACCAAGAAAACTATTTAATAAGGTTATCACTTCACTGAAGCTTATATCTGGTAACTTAGTGCGCTTAATAAATTGCTGCCACTTAATTAACATGGCCTCATTGTTTGCAAAGTCTATGATTTCCTTAAAGCTATTTCGCTCATAGTTAGTACCTCTTGTTTCTAATGTCTGCATGATAGCTTCTTGTAATTTACGCCCTTCAAAATCAAAAGTTTGGATTATATAGTAAATGTCATAATAGTCCTTCAGACGGCTAGTTAGTTCCATTCTTTCCAGTATAGCATCAAATTTCTCAGCTACTGTACTTTCAAGGGAGTATGTACTAATTTCTGGTGAAGTAAAGCTATCAAGTTGGGTAGGAATCCTACGTTTTTCTGCTTTTGGTACAATAACATCACCAATTCCAAAGTCTATAATAAAGGGAGTTTTCGTATTCTTTATTTTCCCAATAAGTTTAAAACTGGCTCCCTTATATTTTCTTTGGAGAGCAATCTCTTTTATTCCGTTGATTTCAAATGTTACGAAATCATTGCCACTGGTGGTATTAATAATCTCAGCAACAATTTTTTCTACCTCATCCATACTACACGGTATCTGTTTTAAAAGGAAATCAATATCTATGGTAACTCGGCTTTCAAACCCACTTAAGGTAAAAATAAACAGACCACCCTTCAAAATTAGATTATCAACATATTTTGAAAGAGAAAGTCTCCTTAAAAATTCTTCCTGACAGAACAAACGTAAATGAATCTGATAAGACATACCAGAACTTTGTGACTTGTTTTTTAATTTTGCAAGAATTGAAGCGCCTATATCCATTAAAGCCACACTCCTATCACATCATGTACTCGATTAAGCACCTTTCTTCTTTTTGCATAATTTATGAGATTTTTTATATTTTTCTTAGGGTCACCTAGATAGGCTTGGATAGCCTTATTAAAAGTCTCTCTATCCATTTCCGATTCATATTTAAGGCATTCGCAGATGAGCCTATCACGATCAAAAATATTGAGAGCACAACCGTCTATCTCTATTGTGGTTACACCATAAGATAGGCGGGCTGGTGTAACAAAAAACGGTTTTACGTATGGATACTCTATATTGAATCTAGACGGTGAAGCATTCTTACTTATTATGATATCCCACTCCATGGGTGTTCTGTCACTATAACCATAATAAAAAAGAGCAGTATTATGCCATAGGGCACCGTCAGGAAAAAGACGTGAAATAATAGCTGCTTCACTTGTATTGTCAGAACTAAGACGATAGTATCCAGTTGTTATTCTCTCAATAATTCCATTTTTAATAAGACTATTTATTCTACGAGAATCAATTTTCAGTTCTTTTAGTTGTGAAGTCTTAAGAACTCCACAATTATTAGCAAATGCTACTTCAAGTTTTTTTATTTCCATTTATATCACCACTAAATTACCGACGCAAAGATAAAAGTATCGGTGTTTTAATGTAAATGTACCAAAAAAACAAATAGATGTCAACATCAAACTACCGACTAAAATCAAATATTATCGGTAGTTTAATGAAGGTAAAACAACCTTATCCCACTGAAGGTATCCTAGAGCACCCAGAAGGTGTCGATTTTATACCAGCAAATATTGAACTTTCCGGCTTAGAAATATCCTTAGTCAATGCAATGAACAGAGAAAAAATCTTACTAAGGAAGTGCTAAAACTTGAAATTCAAAGAAAGAAATCATCCCTTCAAGGTTAAAGATGATGAATCCGTGTTAGAAACAGCAGAAAGTATTAAAGAATATGGTGTATTAGTGCCTGCTATTGCCAGACCAAGTAAGGATGGCGGTTATGAATTAATTGCCGTTCATCGTCGTAAAAGAGTTAGTGAATTAGCTGGTAAAGATACCTTGCCTGTTATAGTAAGAAATCTTGATGATGACGAAGCCACTATCATTATGGCTGATAGCAATATTTAAAGGAAAAACATCCTACCCAGCGAAAGAGCTTTTGCATTTAAATTAAAATTGGATGCAATAAGACGACAAGGTCAACGAACAGACCTAACTTCTACGCAAGTTGCACAGAAGTTAGGTCTGTTCGCACAAATAGTCGGGGGAACAATATGCAACTCACCACAATGCTAAAAATGGTTGGACTGACCGAGGATGAATTGATAGGCGGCTTTATTACGTCTAAGAAGGGCTATTATTATACTGTTCTCAACCGTAAAGATCGGAACGGAAAGCGTAAGCCTCTTTGGACTTCAACCGGTCTTGCTGCAACTGAGGAAAATGAAGCTGAAGCTGAAAGCAAGTGTCTGGCAGGCAGAATCTAATATTCCCTTGACCTGAAGAACGGTATAGCCGATAAAGAGGAAAATACGTTTGTACAGGAAACGATTGAGGAAAACAACAATATTCAGAACGATTCCGATGAATACTATTCCGAGAATCCTTTGTTTGCAGATTTGCTGAATGAATAGCTTGCCTTCCGGCATCCGGATAATATTGTTGTCGGCGAAGATTTTAACTTTGACAAGACAATCAAGCTTAATACTTAGGCTGGTTATGCGGAAAATATTGAGCGTAACCTATATCCCACATTCAAGGCTTATGGCTGCACAGTAAAGGAGGTTACGCCTGAACTGCTCAAGGGACATTACTCTTACCGGTTGAGAGACGGCAAAAAGAAAGCAACGGTTGCTAAGGATTACACTACTATTAACCAAACATTATGGAACGAATCAGAGATTGGGTTGGGCACAGCGACATTCGCACAACGGTCAATACCTATGGATATCTGGAATATCAGTCCAAGAAAAAAGCTGCAAAGATTTTTGAAAAATCTTTGCCCACTAAAAAGGTAGAAGCTGTTAATCTTTGAAATTAACAGCTTCATGGCGGAGAGGGGGAGATTCGAACTCCCGGCACCTTACGGTGCAGCAGTTTTCGAGACTGCCACCTTCGACCACTCGGACACCTCTCCATGTTCAATTCTTCCATTATATTGTTTTCCGCTTTTCTCTAAAAAAATCCTTCAATATCTTGCTGCATTCTTTTCCCAGTATCCCTATTTCAACTTCACATCGATGGTGAAACCAATAATCCTCAAATACATTTAAAACTGACCCTGCCGCACCGGTTTTAGGATCTGATGCTCCTATATAAAGTTTTTCTATCCTGGATAGAAGTATTGCACCGCTGCACATGAGGCATGGCTCCAAGGTCACATACATTTCACAGCCTATAAGCCTCCACGCCTCTAATGCCTTACAGGCTTTTCTAATAGCCAAAAGTTCTGCATGGGCAGTTGCGTCTTTTGCATATTCTTTTATATTATGTGCTTTAGAAATAATTATACCGTCTCTCACTATCACAGCACCAACAGGGACTTCATCCAACTTCTCAGCTTTCTTGGCTTCCTCCAAGGCCAGTGCCATATACTTTTCATGCATATAATAAGCAAATCCTTTAACTTAATATATAATCAGTACTATAACATTATATAAAAAAAATAGCACTATATCAATAGCGCTATTTCTATACATGTAACTATTTATCGTCATCTTTTAAATCGGAAAGACGCTTTTTTATATGATCAAGCTCGCCTTCTAAGTAATCAGCATGTCTCTTAAGAGCCTCTTTCTCATCAATAATAGGTTCGTAAGCCTCATCATATGCGGGGTAGCTAAAATATGCCCTTCTTGGTAAGCCGCTTACGCAATATCCCCTTCTAAACCCGCCGCCTCTTCCGAAGCCATATCCTACAGGTCCGACATATCCGGGAGCTGTATAGCCTGCACAATAGCCTGCGCCTCTTCCGGTAAACCTTCCCATTCCTCTGGGTCCTGTTCCGTCTCCTCTTGGCATAATCAACACCTCCTCTCAAACTAACATATAAATTTTAAAGTATTATACTATTAAAATGTAAATTCAAAAACCAAATTGATTTTTATTTATAACATATGTCTATAACTATAATACTACTATTATGAACATATGTCAATAACTTTTTTAAAATTGTTTTCCCGGTATTGGCCCTATGCCTTTCTTCAATATAATTTTAAACAAATATTTATGAGTGTTGCAAAACACAGGCTTATTTACACGAAATATTTATTATTATATCGTTACATAAAAAACAAAAAATCTGAAAAACCACAAAGTTAGCCGCAGATTTTTGCTAAACATTTCATTTTAATTTGCTTATCCAACTAAAATAAACAACAACATAAGTATATTTCTATAGCCCTAAGAATATGAAGCCACCTTTTTACAAACTATAAAAATAATCTAAAAGGAAAAGCCAATATGATTGTAGAATGAAATATAATATATGAAATCAAAGTAAAGAAGGTGAATTTTATGAATTTACAGGGCGGAGAAACAATAATATTGACCGTTGGGGGGGTAGAAAGAAAATGGAGACTATCAAAGATTGATAATAACTTAGTAAAGTTTTTCGATGAAAACAATAATTATACCCAAATGCCATATGATAGTTTCAAAGAAATAATTGAAAATGAACATGTAAAAATAGAATCACGAACACAGCTTATCTAATTTTTATATATTTCCACTTATTTGTTCTAAATCTGAAATAAATAAATCCCCATCTTATTATTTGATCAATAAATACTGCTATCCAAGCTCCCACAAGCCCATATCCTAAAATAGTGACTAAAATATATGCAATAACAACCCTAATTACAACCATGCCGATAAAGGTGGATACCAAAGGCCAAAATGTATCACCGGCACCCCTGAGAGCTCCGGCTAAAATCAGTTGAGAAGACTGAAATGGCTGGACTATTGCGATAATTTTTAATACAACAGATGAATTTGCTATTATTATGGGGTCATGTGTATATAACCCCACTATATTAGTACCAAAAAAGAAAAATATTACAGCCATAAAGCTGGAAATCATAGAACCTATACTGCGTGTTGCTTTGGCATATTCCTCCGCCTTTTTAGGTTCTTTTGCTCCCAATTCTCTCCCCACTAAAGTAGCCGCCGCTATACCAAAAGCTTGCCCCGGCTGGAAAGACAAAGATAATATGCTTAGGGCAATTTGATGAGCTGCATAAATAACTGTTCCTAGATTAGCAACTATTCTAAAGAACAGTATTACACCGACTCTTAATATCAATTGCTCCAAAGAAGCAGGGACACCTATCTTTACTAGACTTTGCATCACATTTCTATCATATTGGAAATGCTCTTTTATATTTAGTTTAATGCCTTTTTTCCCTTTTATAAGATAGACTAAAAGCCATATTGCCGCTATTAAATTAGATAATGCCGTTGATATTCCGGCGCCGGTAACACCAAGTTCCGGAAAACCAAATAAACCATAAATAAGTATTGCATTACCTATAACATTTAAGAAATTGCACACCAAGTTTACGCGCATTGGAGTTTTGGTTTCGCCTATTCCTCTTAAAGCTGCTGATATGGACATGATTACTGATTGAAATATAAATCCTACCATTATTATTTTGAAATACATCCCGCCTGCTTTTATTGTATCGGAATGAGCTCCTAAAAGAACCATTATTGGATTTGTAAAAGCTATACCCAGTATTGAGAGGGGTATTGTCAAAGCCAACATACTAAATAATAGAACATGACGCAAAACATTCTCTATTTTATGATTTTGCTTTGCTCCGTAATACCTTGCAATCATAGCAGTACTGCCAACATTAAGTGCTTGTACCAAAGATAAACCTATAAACAAAGGTTGATTTGTGATACCAACAGCAGTAACAGAAGCAGCAGCTAAAGCATTATTACTGATTCTACCGAGCATCATCATATCAACCATACCGAATAATGAGCTTAATAAAAGTTCAATTAATACGGGCCATGAGATTTTAACTACATCTAACTTAATGGGATCTTTGATACCTAAAAAATTTGCTTCATTCATTTTATCATCCTTATTACATTCACTTTCCTAGTTACAAACTATATAATCATTATAACATAAAACTTCAATATAAGCCTTAAACAATATGGGCTCACACAATTTCAATCTCAGTCACACATTCACTTTTAATTTTTTCAACTAAAAATTGTAATGCATTAATTACATTTGGCCTGATATCTCCGCCAATTAAAACATACATGATATCGTCACCGACTTCAAGATACCCCTCATTTAGCCACACTTTAATATGAAAGATACCATCCAGCTTATATGCTGCCTCTATAGCCATATCAACCTTTTCCGCATCATAAGAAAATTCCATAGCCTTTACTGTTAATCCATCCTCAATACCGCTGCGCACTTTAGCTTTTGTCGTCTGCCTGACAATGCCGTTGTGTATTAAAAGCATTCCTTCCTCCGATGCCGATGATTCCTTTTTAGCTTCTTTTAGCCATTCATCAACAGATGGAGGGGTTCTTTTCGTCTTTTTATCAATCATAGAACAATCCATCCTTATAAATAGTATTTTATACCCTTAAATGCATTATAACATTTTGATAGTTATTATCCCATAAACGAAACCTTTTATAAATTTGACACCGAATTTTCTCTCGTTCATAATTTAATTATTTCCCATCCTATATAGCATTGTCCATATTTCTTCCCTAGTAACAAAATCTTTTGGTCTGGTGCCGTCGCTAATTGCCGCTTCCTTAACCCAATACCATGCATCTTTTGCCCAATCACTTATCTTGTCCGAATCGTTTTCTTTATTTAATAATTCATTTACTTTATTTTGAACATCTTTACGAAAATCATTGATTGTTTTACCGTATTCCTTGAAATATCCTGTAGGGTCTGTATGCGTTGTCCCACCAAAGCGCATTCTGATTTCATCATGAGACAGCAAATTGTCTTTTGTTATTTCTTTTATATTTAACTCATTTACATATAAATGAGCAAATAACCATATACTTTTTTCCCAAACAGCACCAAATTTTATATCATCATGCTTAGATGGCCTACATAATTCTATACCTATAAATCTAGCATTGGCATATGCTCCCGCATGCCAAGCTTGTTCATTCCATGGTATTGTTTGTACAATAACATCCCAATCAATAAATGCATGTGCCGATGCCTGCCTGTCAGCTGAATTGAAATATCTATAATGTGCTTCCGCTGTTCCTCCGGGATTGTCTGTTTCGTGAACAACAATTCCTTGAGGTATCAGGCTTTTATACGAACGATTTTTAGTTATATGCTTATTTATAATTTCAAACACATTTATCATCTCCCTGATATATTTTATTCAGGCCAGTCTACTTTTGAAACCATATAAAAAAGAACAAGCCTTTATAATAATAAAATAACTTTATGAAATGATTTTTTCCGCCCCTTCTAATGAGCTTATTAACAATAATAAAAAAATGGCTTTTAGTATCATAAGCCATTTCCAAAAAGAGTGAAAAAATTTTTGTGAATTATATATTGATTTGTTTTTTAATTATTTTTAAATTTATCTAACACATACATTGCAATGTTACTTGCATGGTCAGATACTCTCTCTAAATTACTGATTACATCCAAGAATACTATTCCTGAACCGGTACTGCACAGCATCTTGTTTAATCTATATATATGATTTGCACGGTTTTGTTCCTCAAGTCTGTCTACTTCATCTTCCAAAACAAGTACGCGTCTTGCCATTTTTTCGTCAGTAACACGATATGCTTCCAAGGAAGTTTGAAATACTTCGTTGCACTTATCGAACATCTCTGTAAGTTCTTCAGCAGCCTGAGATGAAAAACCATAATTGTTGTCA
>JALNWH010000035.1 GCA_023230985.1 Bacillota bacterium | reverse complement strand
CGCAAGACATTTTTAATAATATCGGATATTGTGCTGATAAACTTGGCACTTTACATAGCCCTGTTATTGAGATTTGACGGAAAAATCATGCCCCAATACATAAAAATTTTTAAAGAAACATTTTTGATGCTTACTTTAATAAAGATAGCCACGTATTGGATATTGGGTTTATACAAAAGTCTATGGAGCTATGCCAGTATTGATGAATTGATACAGGTGTTCTTTGCAACAACTGCAGAGAGCATACTTTGTTTTTTTTATGGGCAATATTTCAATGTAAGGCTGCCCAGGACGGTTTATTTGATATCTTGGTTTATCACCTTTATTTTTATCGGCGGCAGTCGATTGAGTTTTAGAATTTTAAAAAGGTTAAACAGCCTTGTTAAAGATGATACATATAAAAGGATAAAGGTCATGATAATAGGCGCCGGAGAAGCAGGTTCCATGGTTATAAAGGAAATGAAAAAGCATGGCGAGCTTATGAGCGAGCCTGTGGCTGTAATAGATGACGATAAGCATAAGCATAAGTCCAGGATTCACGGAGTGCCGGTGCTTGGCGGCCGGGATAAGATAAGGGAAATAGCGGTGAAGAAATATGTGGATGAAATTATCATTGCATTGCCCTCTATTCCTAAATCTGAATTAAGAAAAATTATTGATATATGCAAAAGCACTAAATGCAAGCTTAAAACTTTGCCCGGCGTATATGAGATACTGGATGATAAAGTAAGTTTAAAAAAGCTAAGAGATGTGGATATAGAGGATCTGCTGGGGCGAGATGAAATAAAGCTGCATACGGAAGAGATATCAGGATATCTAAAGGATGAAACCGTAATGGTAACCGGCGGGGGCGGCTCCATAGGGTCAGAACTATGCAGGCAGATTGCGAGATTTAACCCTAAGAAACTGTTAATTTTTGATATATATGAAAACAACGCTTATGAACTGGAAAACGAGCTTAAAGCAAGGTATAAACTTAAGTTTGATATTGAAGTGATTATAGGAACTGTAAGGGATAAGGAAAGACTTAGAGACGTTTTTTCTCAATATAAGCCGGGGGTTGTATTTCATGCGGCGGCTCATAAACATGTACCCTTGATGGAGTTAAACCCTACTGAAGCTATCAAGAATAATGTATTTGGCACATTGAACATGGTACAGGCTGCAAATGAATTTGAAGTAAAGCGATTTGTCCTCATATCTACGGATAAGGCGGTTAATCCTACCAATATAATGGGGGCCAGTAAGAGGCTGGCGGAGATGATTGTACAGACTATGGATAAGCGAAGTAAAACGGAGTTTGTGGCTGTACGGTTTGGCAATGTGCTTGGCAGCAGTGGCAGTGTGCTGCCCCTTTTTAGAAAGCAAATAGCCAATGGGGGGCCTGTGACGGTGACCCATCCGGAAATAACGAGGTACTTTATGACTATACCGGAGGCGGCACAGCTTGTTATTCAAGCAGGCGCAATGGCAAAGGGCGGGGAAATTTTTATCCTTGATATGGGACAACCTGTCAAGATATTGGATTTGGCAAAGGATTTGATAAGACTGTCCGGGTTTATCCCCGATGAAGATATAATAATTGAATTTATCGGCCTGAGGTCCGGTGAAAAGCTGTACGAGGAATTACTTTTAGACGAAGAAGGGATACGAGCGACTTCTCACGAAAATATTTATGTGGGCAAACCCTTGGATTTAAGCTTTAATGAAGTGATGCTGGGCATAAGGGCATTGCAAAATTCTATTAATGAACCGGAAAGCCTAAAACAATGTATGAAAAGTATCGTGGATACATATACCGCCGACGAAGCCGCCGCTTCTAAAACGTCATTTTGAACCTCACGCCCCGTCATTCCGAATTCTCCCCTGTACCCGTCATTCTGAATTCTCTCCTGTACCTGTCATTCCGAACCCTTCTACACCTGTCATTCTGAGGAGCAAAGCGACGAAGAATCTTCCTATCGAACCATAAGACTCTTCGCTATCGCTCAGAGTGACAGTAATAAAAGGCTTAGAGTGACAACAAATATATACTATATCTAGTAAATCCACTTTAATATTCCTATGGTAATTAATATAATCCCGGGAAGCAAAGAGGCTTTTAGATTCCTCTTGGAATATTCAACCTTGCCCCCCAAGGCCAAACCGCAGGAAATGGAGATAATGTTGATAATAAATACAAATATAAAAAAATATAGAGTATTAGCATTACCAATGGAATAACCAAATCCTGCACATATAGAATCAATAGAGAGTATAGAACCAATATATAATGCTTCCTTAAAATTAATATCACCGGAAACATCCAAATCAGCCTTTGTAACATCAAAGGCAATATCAACAATAATTTTAAGCTTAGGTATATGAAAGTTGGCCAACTTATACTTCGTCTCATCTGTAACCTTTGTAGCTGCTAAATGCTGAATATATCCTTCCAGCATGAAAAAAAATCCTATACTGATTAATATCAGTGAACTTATTAAAGATGCTGCAAAGCCTGTGATAAACTGTCTAGCCACATTACCCAGCAAAATGGATAGCCCGAGAGTGCTCATGGTGACCAAGGTTATTATAAGCACCGCCAATCTTGGGATTGCAATTTTTTTAATGCCATAGGCTATGCCTAAAGCAAAAGAATCTATGCATATTACCAATGCGATTAATATTGATTCTATCATATTGAGCCTCCTAAATAATGCATATCTAGATTAAACCTAACCATCGTACGAGTTGTGCCATCACAAAGGTGACAACTATACCTGCAATAGTGGGAACCATAAAGGATACAAAGGTCCATTTCCAGCTTTTTGTTTCTTTTTTGATAGTTAATAATGTGGTACCGCATGGGAAGTGCATTAAACAAAAAAGCATTACATTTATTGCTGTAAGCCAAGTCCATCCATGGGAAATTAATAAGCTCCTTAAGGCTTCCAAGCTTTCTAATTCTATCATGGTGCCGGTGGACATATAGCTCATTATAAGAATCGGCATAACTATTTCATTAGCCGGCAGTCCCAATATAAAAGCCATTAAAATATATCCATCCATACCTAAAGCATAGGCAAAAGGCTGTAAAAATGCAGCACCATGATCCAAAAGACTTATATTATTTATATTGTAATTAGCCATAAGCCATATAAAAAGGCCTGCAGGTGCAGCTACCATAACAGCACGGCCTAGAACAAATATAGTTCTGTCAAAAATTGACCTGACTATTATCCTCCCAAACTGAGGTTTACGATAAGGAGGAAGCTCCAGTGAAAAAGTCGATGGCACACCTTTTAATATAGTCTTTGATAAAATTTTTGATATCAAAAGAGTCATTATCACACCTAAAAGGATAACGGCTGTTATGGTAAGAGCCCCAATTATTGTTTGAAAAAAACCACTTGCAGCACCTGCTATAAAGATAGTTGTTACGGATATTAAAATGGGAAAACGACCATTGCAAGGCACAAAGAAATTTGTGATAATTGCAATCAACCTCTCCCTAGGCGAATCAATTATCCTACAGCCTATGACACCTGCGGCATTACATCCAAAGCCCATACACATAGTCAATGCCTGTTTGCCATGGGCGCATGCTTTTTTAAAATAATTATCAAGGTTAAATGCTACCCTCGGCAAATAGCCCAAATCCTCCAAAAGCGTAAATAAAGGGAAAAATATTGCCATGGGAGGCAGCATTACGGAGACTACCCAAGCCAGAGTTCTATATATTCCAAGCACCAATACACCGTGAAGCCACTCAGGTGCATTGTAAAATACAAAAAGCCCTGTTAGCCTATCTTCTATAGTAAAAAGTGCTTTTGCAATAGCATCGGAAGGATAGTTCGCTCCTACAATAGTTATCCAAAAAATTGCACCTAATAAAGCAATCATGGTAGGTATCCCAAACAATCTAGAGGTCAATATATCATCAATTTTCCTATCCAAATCTTTATGCCTATTATTTTTAGCCCGGACAACCTGTGATCCTATGTCTTCTGCAAGCTTGACGATGCTGCCGACAATTTCATCTCGCAAATCATTGCCGCCAAAATCCGGCTCATTCACATCCCTATTTTCCAGTATTAGATTAAGTCCCGTATACTTTTTTATGGATTCAATTATAGTCTCATCGCCGTCAATAAGCTTCAGACTTATCCATCTTTTATTGATTTCATTGCCTATAGGCACATTTATTTTACTTTCAATTTCCTCAATGGCTTTTTCAATACTGTCATTATATGTTACCTTAGTTGGTTTTGTTATCAATTGTTTACCGGAAACCTTATAAACTGCATCCATCAGTTCGTCAAGTCCTTCACCGCTTCTTGCATTGGTTCCGACAACAGGAACCCCCAAGAGCTCAGATAATTTGTGTAAGTCCACCTGTATCATTTTTCTTTTGGCTTCATCCATCAAATTAACACAGACCACAACTTTGTCCGTCATTTCCATTATTTGAAGGACTAAATTAAGATTTCTTTCTAAACAAGTTGCATCTACAACTACTACTGTTGCATTTGGATTGCCAAAGCAAATGAAATCCCTTGCAACCTCCTCTTCCGCAGAATTGGATAATAAGGAATAGGTCCCCGGTAAGTCTACTAATATAAAATTCTTATTCTTAAACTTGTAATTGCCCCGTGCAGTTGTAACTGTCTTGCCGGTCCAATTGCCGGTATGCTGATTTAACCCGGTAAGGCTATTAAATACCGTGCTTTTACCGGTATTTGGATTACCTGCCAAAGCTATAATGATATCATCGGACGTATTTATCCGTATATCCAGCATTTCTTTTAATGCACCCATTCCTGTTGATTTGTTGGTAAGACCCATATTTATTACCTCCTATGCTACATTTATATTAGTTCTACCATTATTTTTGATGCTTCTTCAGAGCGCAATGCAATCACCGCACCCCGGATCTCATAGGCAATGGGGTCTCCGGACGGGCTTTTGCGCAATGACTCCACAATCGTATCTATGATAAGACCAAAGTCCAACATCCTTCTCCTTGTACTGCCATCGGCAGTTAGACCTGCCACCTTGGCACTTTGACCGCAGGGTATCAGGTGTAAAGGCATAATATTTTTTTTCATATCTGTCACCTCCAAGTAACAATAATAAAAGTTAGACGTGTGAAAGACTTTTACCTATGGCTAATATATGAATAATATAATAGACATGTTACACATATAATTTTAATGATATAAGTATAATTTTTATTAAGGTGTGATTGGATGAATAATAGAGTATTTCGTACAGTTAGGGGATATGAAATCCTAGGAAAACAAAGAAAATTATTATCCCATAGCATGGAGGACTATCTGGAAATGATTTACAGGATTAGTTTGATAGAAGGGTATGTGCGTATAACTACTCTTGCAGATTCCTTAAATGTACAGGCACCGTCAGTGACCAAGATGGTGCAAAAACTGGCGAACCTGGGTTATCTTAATTATGAAAAATACGGAATAGTACAATTAACCAAAGAAGGAGAGGAAAAAGGTAAATTTCTTTTGAAACGTCATGGAATAATAGAAGAATTTTTAAAAAATATTGGGGTAGAAGAAAAATTATTGGAAAATGTTGAATTGATAGAGCATAGTGTTACTAAAGGTGCCCTTAACAAAATAGAAATATTAAATCAATTCTTTAAAAAAAGTCCGGATATATTGACAAAGCTGCAGGAATTCAGAAGTTTTTATAATGAAGGGGAATAGGTGGAGGATTTGGGTGTCAAGGCAGATGGCAATTCTTTTAAATATAAAAATTCGACATCTATTTACAGACTGGAAGAGATATGATAAAATTAAATCATTCAAACAGTGAACGAAAGCAAGAATTAAGGAGCCTTAATATGAAATTTTTTAACCCTACATCGGAACTAAAAGAACTACTGCTACTGCAGCATATAGAAGAAAACCCCGACACCACCCATAAAGAAATAGCAAAGGTTATAGGCGGTGCTCCTTCTATGGTTAACGTCTATATTGATAACCTTGAGGAAAAGGGACAGCTAATCCGAGAATATAAATCTGCAAAAGTAGTCTACTATAACATAACTCCTGAAGGAATAAAGAGAAAAAACTATCTTCTCATTACCTATATGAGGGAGCTTATTGATCTTTATAAATTGGCGAAAAGCAATGTAGAAATTTTTCTAAAAGATGTAGAGGATAAAGGCTATAAAAACATACTTCTTTATGGTGCCGGTGAAGTGGCCGAAACAATAATCGGCGTGATAAGAGATAAAGATAATGCCTCTTTAAATATAATGGGAATTATAGATGACGATATAGTGAAACAAGATAAAATGTTTTTAAACTATAAGGTAATTCCAAGAAAAGAGATAAAGGATTATAACCATGATGCTATAATAGTTACATCCTATGCATTTGAGGATGACATTGCTAAAAACTTGGACGAGCTGCAATATGACAAAGATAAAATAATAAAGTTCTTTGGCAAGTAGGTGATAAATTGAAATCATGGTGCATATTTTGCAGGACAGGCTCAGAAAAAGTGACTGCTCAATTTATTGCTGAATCCCATGATAATATAAAAGCTATTGCACCGGTACGTGTATTGCAAGAAAAGCGGAAAGGCCGATGGCTTTACAAAGAACAAGTACTGTTTCCCGGATATGTGTTTATATACGCAAAATATGATATAGATTTTGAAAAGATAAAAGGAGTCCCCGGATTTTATAAACTACTAGGTTATGATACAATATTTAGAGAATTACAAGGCTCAGACTATAAATATTCCATGTGGATATATAAGCATCAAGGTAGTTTAGAGACTTCCAAGGTGCTGACAATAGGCAGTACAGTTAAGATTATAGAGGGACCTTTGCTTGATGGCCTTGGGAAAATAGTTAAGCTTGATAAACACAAACGAAGAATATGGGTAGAATTTGAATTCGATGGACAGCTACGCACCGTCTCCTTAAGCGCCGAATGTGTAGAGTCAAAATAAAGCTTTATTTACATAAATCATCGCCTAGGGCGTGTTTACAGCGATAAAGCCACATAGCAACGCTAATGATTTGTATAGATAAGAAAAGATATGACTATACAAAATGGCGAAGCTATGGGGTTTTTGGGATTTAGTAAACTGCACATATAAAATATAATATAATAAAGGTAGAAAGGAGGTTGCTAAATGTCTAGCGTAGAAAGGATACAGATAAAAGAAGAAATATTGCATTGGGTAATCCAAGAATCCCAGAAAGAAAGTGAAGAAATTATAAACAAATTTCCCAAAGTAGTTGGCTGGATAAAAGGTGATATAAAACCAACATTTAAACAACTACAGGATTTTGCCAATTTTCTGAAGGTTCCTTTTGGCTATTTGTTTTTAAGAGAACCTCCTAAAATCAACATAATGGAAGCAGAATTTCGTACAATTAACAACAAACTGCCATATATGAGCAAGAATCTCAAAGATACTATAACTTCCATGGATATAAGACGTAGCTGGATGAGCGATTATAGAAAGGACTTGGGCTGGGAGAAACTGAATATAATTAAAGAATTCAATGATAAGAAAAATGGCTTAATCAAAGAAGATATAATTTTAGCTAAGAGTCTTTTAGAATTAGAGGAAGAATGGTACGAAAAAATAAAAAGCTATGGTGATGCCTATAATTTTCTAAAAACAAAGTTAGAGGCACAAGGCATACTAATCATGCAAAATGGTATAGTTGAGTATAACACTCGAAGAAAATTGGACATTAACGAATTTAGGGCATTTATGCTTTATGATGATATAGCGCCTGTTATATTTATAAATAACAATGATTCGTTGGGCGGAAAAATATTCTCCCTAATCCACGAACTTTTTCATGTGCTTCATGAACAAGAAGACTTATTTTTAGAGGGAGATATTTATAGCACCAAAAAAGATGAAAGGTACATGAATCAGCTGACGGTCGAATTTTTGATGCCGGAAAACTATATAAAAGAAAAATGGAATGAAAACAATGACCCATTTGAGCAAATACAATCTATGGCGAGTTTTTTCAAAGTCAGTGAAACAGCTTTGGCTATAAAGCTTAAAGAACTAATGCTTATTGAGGAGGATACTTTAAAAAACATCATTGAGATAGGAATAAAGTATTTTGATAAAAAAACAAATGAATCAGGTGCAAGCGGCGGAGATTTTTATAATACTTTTAACACTAGGGTTAGTCCGACATTTACGAAAGCCGTAATAAGAAGCACCGAAGCAGGCGATATTGAATACACCTATGCATTTAGATTGCTAGGAGGTATCAAGGGTAAGACCTACGACGAAATAAAAGAAAGGATTTTACCCTATGGATAAAGAATTTATTCTTGATTCAAATATTTTCATATTATGCCATAGGCAAAGATATCCCTTTGAAATGGCACCGGCATTTTGGAGACAATTGACTGGAAAAGGTGGACAAAGAGTCATTCTTTTAGATAAAGTAAAAGATGAGATATATAGAAATGATGATGAATTATCTGATTGGCTTAAAGGAAATGAAGACTTCTTTCAAATAAAAAAAGTTAGCGAGTCAGAAGTAATACGCTGTTATTCAGATATAATTTCCTTTATAAAAGAGAGCACTCAATACAGAGAAACTGCAAAGGCTGAATTTGCAAGTGTCGCAGATTCTTGGATATGTGCTTATGGTATGGCATATGGAAATGTGATTGTAACAAATGAAAAATACGAACCGGATATTAGAAAAAGAATAAAAATACCTAATGTATGCCACGAATTTAATCTTGAATATATAGGATTATTAGAATTTATGAGGGAATTAGATATTAGATTTGATTGAGGAACTCTAACTATCATTATTAACCTTGACCAATTGACTATTGGGATGCAATTGTTAACAATTCAGATTCTAATCCTATTGAGTTCTAGTACATTAGAATTGAATAGAATTAAGTATATAAAATTTGTTTTATGAATAGCTATTGAGTTTTAAATGTATAACGAGGTATAACATGTTTGATCTATCAAATCTTAATGATTATGAATTTGAAATATTATGTCGTGATATCATGTCAGAGATTCTGTCGATGAAACTTTATACATTTCCAAGAGGAATTGATGGTGGTATAGATATATGCGATAAAAATGAACCGCATAAGATTGTAATACAGGTAAAACATTATGTAAACAGTAGCTATAGCCAATTAAAGTCTAGTCTTAAAAATGAAATACCGAAAGTAAAAAAAATTAACCCTAAAAAGTATTATGTTTGTACAAGCAAATCGCTAACTTTAAAGAATAGGAAAGAAATTCTAAATTTGTTCTCTGGCTATATGAGAGACATTTCATTCATTTTAGATGGAAATATTATAAATACTTTTCTTGAAAGACCTGAAAGCAAAGACATTATTTTTAAAAATTATAAATTATGGTTAAGTGCTACAAATGTGCTAAACATAATCAATAACCAAAATGTTTTTATTGATTGTGCAGAATTGATGATTGATATTCAAAATAAAGTAAATATATTTGTCGAAACGAATGCCTACAATGTTGCTCTTGATAGATTAAGTAAAGATAATGTCATTATAATAACAGGGGCTCCGGGGGTAGGGAAAAGTACAATATCAAAAATGGTTTTGTTATACTACATTAGCAAGGGATATGATGTACGCTATGTTACAAACAATGATATTGTTGATATTAAAAAAACTATTTCTCAAGACTTGAATAAAAAGGAAGTGATATTTTTTGATGATTTCTTAGGCCAGCATTATATGAATTTAAAAGACTCTTTGCCAAACGAACTAAAATCTTTAATTTCTTTCATTGAGAAAAGTAAACATAAAAAGGTTATAATGAATAGTCGTATAACAATCTTGAATGAGGCGATAAGGAAGTCTATTTCACTTAAAGAATTTATAGAAAATCATGAAAATAATAAATATTTATTGGATTTAAAAGAAATGTCTAAATATGAAAAAGCAAAAATATTATATAATCATTTATATTTTTGCGGATTGCCTAAAGAACACTTCACATGCATTAAAAAGAATAAAAACTATTTTAAAATTATTGAACATAAAAATTACAACCCTAGAATTATTGAGTATGTTACAAGTAAATATAATTACGACCAAATTAATGCTAATAATTACATGGATTATATAATGAATAAATTAACAAATCCTGAGGATGTTTGGGATGATGAATTTAGAAATAGAATAGAGTCAGAAGATCGCATTTTGATGAATACCTTATATTCTTTGACAAATGGAATGATAAATAGTCATATATTAGAAGAAGCATTTAATAATCGCATAATATGTGGAATTACTAGAGATACATCAATAAATCAATACAAGAATGTTATGTGCAGGTTAACAAGTTCGCTACTAAAAAGAATAGAAAATGAAGGAGATATAAATATATCTGTAATAAATCCTTCTGTGAACGATTACTTACGTGAATCAATAGCTAATAATATCCCTGAACAGATTAAAATTATTAATAATGCCGTATATTTTGAACAAATTTTAAAAGTAATTATGTCAGAGCGAGCCAAACAACATTTTATTGGGAAAATATACAATGATGATTTGCTTAAAATGAAAACCTTAAAAAATTCTTCCTATTTTTATTTCATAAAATGTTTAGTAAACTATGAAATTTGTGATAAAAGGTTAAATAGAATAGTAGGACTTGCTGTAGAAAAATCATATATAAATTTACATTTTTCCTTGCAGAGGGAATATGGAAGCTTGATAAAAAGCCTTATTACATCAAAATATTATAAATATTATGGTTTAGAAAAAATATTTCTGGTTACAAATAGATTGGCTAATATTATAAAACAACTAAGGCTAAAAGATATATCTTTTATTGTTGAGTTTTTGAACAATAATTATAATTTAGAGGAAAAAGAGGATTTATTGGAAGCCTTTCATGACACTTTGGTTGAAAAAATCATTGATAGGGTCTCAGATATGGCTTCTGATGATTTATATGATTCAACCAGTCGGATTATTGAAAAAGCCTGCTCCTCAGACATTGAAGATTTTATAAATGATTCTTCAGACTATCTTGAAAATATGGTTGTGGATGAAATAGAAGATACAATTTATGATTTGATTAACGATGAGATATCAGATATTAATGAAATAGTTGATTTAGATTTAAATGACTTTGATATTTCCGATATAAGTTATAGTTTAGATATATCAGGAAGTTTAGAATCTGCACTTTCAGAACGGGAATATGAATATGATTATATAAGAAAAGATTCAGAGGACACAAGCAATTCTAAAATAGTTGAAATGTTTGAAAGATAAAAATTGTTAATTATATTTATGATTAAAGTTAAAAATACGTTAGTTAATTTGTAATAGCATTAATAGAACTTATGTTAAGTCCGTGAAATGTGAGAACTTAGTATTATTATAACAACGATTTGGAATAAACTGATAAAAAATAAAAGCCAATGAAGCAAACAATGCAAAAAATAACTAAAGATCTAAAATCCGATCCCAATCTACTGGCCAGCTGTTCAACTAATAAGAAAAGGAGTCCTCAATGAAAAATCAAGTAAATAATAAAACAGAAAAAAACCGTATCTATCTTTCCTCCCCTCATATGAGTGAAGAAGGCTACGAAATGGAATATATAAAAGAAGCCTTTGACACCAATTGGATAGCACCTCTTGGGGCAAACGTAGATGGATTTGAAAAAGAATTAGCTTCATACGTGGAAATAGGACATGCTGCTGCTTTATCTTCCGGAACTGCAGCTATTCATATGGCACTGATAGCAGCAGGTGTTGGCGAGGGCGATATAGTGCTTTGTCAAAGCCTAACATTTTCAGCTACAGCGAATCCAATAATATACCAAAATGCTATTCCTGTGTTTATTGATAGCGATTATAAAACTTGGAATATGGATCCTACTGCCCTTGAAGAAGCCTTTGAAAAATATAAAGATAGGGTAAAAGCTGTAATAGTAGTGCATTTATATGGTCTATCTGCAGATATGGATAGGATTATGGAAATCTGTATTAAATATAATACAGTTGTTATAGAGGATGCTGCAGAATCCCTTGGAACAACCTATAAAGGGAAATATACCGGAACTATTGGTGATTATGGAATATTTAGTTTTAATGGGAATAAGATTATAACAACATCTGGTGGTGGAATGTTGGTATCCAATAATGAAGAAAGCATATCAAAAGTAAGGTTCTGGGCTACCCAAGCAAGGGACAAGGCTAGACACTATCAACATAGTCAGCTTGGCTTTAACTATCGCATGAGTAATATAGTCGCCGGCATTGGCAGAGGACAGTTAAAAGTATTAGATGAAAGAATTGCCAAGAAAAAATACATATTTGAATATTATAAAAGGGAGCTAGAGGGTTTGGAAGGTATAGAGTTTATGCATATAAATGATTGGAATAAGCCAAATTACTGGTTAAGCTGTGTTGTATTATCCAATGAATCTTCTCTTTGCCCAATAGATATAATGGAAGCCTTGGAAAAGGAAAACATTGAAAGCCGACCTATTTGGAAGCCTATGCACCTACAACCCTTTTTCCAAGAATACGACTATATCGGTGGAGATGTATGCGAAAGAATATTTAAAAATGGTGTATGTTTGCCAAGTGATACAAAAATGACGGATGATGATTTGGATAGGGTATGCGGTGTAGTGAAGGGGTTGTGGAAGTAAATAAGCCACAAGGCCAACAAATAACTCAAAAAATTAATGACTCTTTGTGATCTTAGTGGGTAAATAAGGAATAATTTAGTTTTACCACAAAATTCTAATCGGATTGACACAAACAGCTGTTCGCTTTATAATGTTAATATAATTGTATATTAATACTAAAAATTATACTTTTCTATTAATAAAGCTAATCTTAATTAAGAGACAATTCTTAAAGTATTGGGGGCGATATATAGTGTCGTATCATCGAATTAGAGACTCTATACATGGCTTTATTGAAGTTAGTGACTTAGAAATGAAGATTATTGATTCCGCACCTTTTCAAAGATTGCGTTATATTAAGCAGTTAGCAACCACATATCTGGTTTATCCCGGTGCCGAGCATACCCGTTTCGGACATTCTTTGGGTGTAATGCATCTAGTTACTAAGTCTTTCGACACAGCACTAGAAAATTATAAGGCACTCCATGATGAAGAACTTTTTGAAGATATTCGTAGAAAATGGTATAGGCAAATTTTAAGACTGATTGCATTGACACATGATTTAGGGCATGCGCCTTTTTCTCATGCTTCTGAGGCGCTTTTTGATGATGGCAAGGAACATGAAGATTTCACAAAGAAGATTATTTGTGAAACTGAAATAGCCTCATATATATTAAGGATAGGTAAAAAATTTCAAAAAGAAAATAAGGTTGGTAGCGAATACGACATAACACCTGAATTATTGTGGCTTATATATGGAGAAAAAAATCCGGAGCTTAATCAACAATATATTATGCCAGATTATAAGTTTTTAAGAGGCTTTATGGATGGGGAGCTCGATAGCGATAAAATGGATTATTTGCTAAGGGATTCGCATTACTGCGGTGTTAACTATGGTATGTATGATTTAAATAGACTTATTTCTTCGTTAAATGTTTATGTTAATAAAAATGATAATATAATACAGCTTGCTATTAAACGTGGGGGATTACATGCATTTGAAGAATTTGTAATAGCTAGATATTTTATGTTTATTCAAGTTTACTATCAAAAAACTAGAAGGTATTTAGACAAACTCCTAGTAGATAACATAATGAATGTTTTACCGGATTCTAAATATCCTGATGATGTAAATGAATTTCTTAATTGGGATGACCTTGTTATTATTGAAAAAATAAGAGAAAATAGAAATACTACTTTGATTGCAAAAGAGTTTTTAGAGAGGAAAACCATGGAATGTATATATGAAACACCAACACATTGTGATTCCGGAAATGACCTTTTGCTTTTTGATGTAATAAAAAATATGATTAAAGAGGAGATAGGCTGTGACATATTTGTAGATACACCTTATAAAATAGTACATAAAATTCCTATTATTGAAGAATATGATGCAAGCAGCGGTAAAGGCATTCCCATAATAGTTGACTATATGGATAGGCCTATCAGTGCCTCAAACGAGTCCATTTTACTACAAAGTTTGATTAAGCCCATCAATATTAAACGTCTTTATGTGAATAAAGCCTATGCAAAAGAAGCAAGAAACTTATCTAAAAAACTTTTAGAAAGGGAGGAATCAGATGAGTAAAAACATAAAAAATAATGTAGCATATGTAATTAATTGTATTAATGAAATATCCGGTAAACGACCGGGTAAAAAGGTTTTGCAAAAGATAGTTTTTTTGATTCAAGAAAAGGGTGTTGATTTAAATTTTGAATACGGATTACATTTTTATGGACCTTATAGTGGGGGTTTAGATGGAGAGACAACATTTCTTAATGCTGACGGAATTATAAAATTGGATTGTAGTGGCTACTCTCATTTAATGAGTATAAACGATGAAGTATTTTATATTGAATCAAATAATTTAACAGATAAACAAAAAGAAACTATTTGTGGTTTGATATATCATTTTAAAGATAGAACCCCTGCTGAATTGGAGCTTCTAACCACAGCTCTTTACGCTTATAATCACCTACAAAACAAAACGGAAGATAGTATAATAAGTGGGGTGCAAAAAATAAAAGGTTCAAAGTACTCTATTAATCAAATAAGAGAATCACTAAAAGAATTTAGTTATTTCAATAAAACGTTAACTAAAAATAATTAGATAACTATAAATACCTAAAGAAATAATAAACCGCAAAGTCCACAAATAGCACAAAAAATAGTGTCCCTTCGTGAACTTAGTGGTTAAAACCCTATAGGCGGTGCATTATAATGTATCAAAAATTTTTAAAACGTCCAATGGACTTCATGCTATCTTTAATTGCATTAATAATACTATCTCCAATAATGCTTATCATTGCAATACTTGTACGCATAAAGCTAGGTAGCCCGGTTATATTTAAACAACAACGTCCGGGACTAAATGAAAAGATTTTCACTTTATATAAATTTAGAACAATGACAGATGAAAAGGGCGATAATGGGGAGTTATTGCCCGATTCAGTCCGGCTCACTAAGTTTGGTAAGCTTTTAAGAAGTACAAGTCTAGATGAACTACCGGAACTTTGGAATATATTAAAGGGTGATATGAGTATAGTGGGGCCTAGACCGCTTTTGGTGCAATATTTGCCTTTATATAATGAACATCAAAAAAGGAGACACGAAATAAAACCGGGGCTTACCGGATTGGCTCAAGTGAATGGACGTAATGCGATTAGTTGGGAAGAAAAATTTGATTTAGATGTTGAGTATATAGATAATATAAGATTTATAACAGACTTGAAGATTATTTTTCATACAATAAAAAAAGTATTCCATAGAGAAGGAATAAACTCTGAGAATGCTGCTACAATGGAAATATTTATTGGAGAAAAGGAGCAAAGTAGAATATGAAAGATAAACTAATTATTATTGGGGCAAGCGGACATGGAAAAGTAGTGGCTGATATAGCCGTTAAATTAGATAAATGGAAAAAGATATTATTCGCAGATGATGATGACAAAATCAAAGAATGTATTGGATTTGAAGTTCTTGGAAAAATTGGTGATGTATTAAAATATAAAATGGAGGCAGATTTTTTTATTGCGATAGGAAATAATGGGAAGAGGGAAAAGATACAAGAGAAGCTAATTCAAGAAGGATTGATTGTATCCACCTTAATTCATCCAAGTGCAATAATAGGAAAAGATGTAGAAATAGGTATAGGAACAGTAGTGATGGCAGGAGTAGTAATCAACAGTTTTAGTAAAATAGGCAAAGGATGTATAATAAATACAAGTGTAAGTATAGATCATGATAACGAAATTGGAGACTATGTACATATTTCGCCAGGTGCAAATCTAGCTGGAACAGTAAAAATAGGGAAAAGAACTTGGATAGGAATAGGGAGTGTAATTAGCAATAATGTTAGCATATCCAGTGATTGTATTTTAGGAGCCGGTTCTGTTGTTATTAAAGACTTGCCACCAAACTGCACAGCAGTGGGATCTCCGGCGAGACCGATAAAATTCCATTAAGAAATATATTATATTACAAAAGCAATCTAATATATCTAAAAACCTATATTCACAAATTAAATAGTTATCGCTAAACTGCGGATTATAATACGATAATGAGTTTTAGAACGTGTGTTGATGAGAATAAGAGTGTTTTTTTGAGCATACAATCTTGTCATTGAATATCCACTATCCTTTTTGAAACTCTATAAAATAATATAAGACCAATTCAAAATGGAATCAAATAGCTAGACGATTTATATGACTTAGGTACAACATTATATGAAGTATATGATGCTTTAAAAAAAGATAAATGTATAAATAAAAAACTTGTATTAACTATGACTAAAACAAAAATGTGATGCAGATGAAGACATTTATAGCTGGTGTAAGGGCAGTAAAAGATATTATGGATAAGAATTATACTCTTTCTAATAAAACATATGAAAGGATTATATCAGAAATGCTATAATAAGCGTAAGATATTGAAAAATTAAAAATGAGGTAGGTGTCAGTCAAATGTTAAGCCTGACAGATGTAATTGAGATAATTAAAAATGGGGAAAGCCCTTACATAGAATTCAAAGAAGAAGAAGTTAAACCAAATGATTTAGCAGGAGAAATAGTTGCTTTTTCTAATATGGAGGGTGGAACAATACTTATCGGTGTCTCGGATGAAGGTGTTATAAAAGGGGTCAAAGATGGAAAAATTGAAGAAAAGGTAATGAATATTTGCAGAAACAATTGTATTCCCGGTGTGATACCAATTTATGAGGAAATAACCATAGAAGGAAAAACGATATCCGTCGTTACAATTCCCAAAGGCAAACATAAGCCATATTATACAAT
>JALNWH010000034.1 GCA_023230985.1 Bacillota bacterium | reverse complement strand
ATTTGATTAAGATTGCGTTGTGGAAAGGCTTAGAATCTGTTAGCGCAGTGGAGGAATAGTTGCGTCAACTGTTTGAACGAAGTGAGTTTTGGCGCAACCCGTAACAAGCTTACAGATTATTTGTCTTGGAACTCAGCAATCGTAGCAAATATAATAATCTGCTTATTAGAAATACTTAAGGCATGAATAGTAACCATTTATAAGCAATAGGAAGATACTGTTTTTAGTATAGTTGCATTGATAATTTCAATATGTTATGCTCAAACAAAGTGGGGATATTTTCTCTAAATTGAATACTTGATATGAAGAATTGATATGTTATAATTAAGAAGTTGAAAAGAATAAGCTAATATTTAAATAAACTTAGCAATTGAGGAGGGTGTTGATGAACTCGAAATTAGAAAAAGTGGAAAATAATATTGCCACATTGGAAATAACGGTTTCTTCAGAAAAATTAAACGAAGGTATAATGAAAGCTTACTTAAAAAATGTTAAAAGATTTAATATTCCCGGTTTTAGAAAAGGTAAGGCACCAAAGTCTTTAATTGAGAAATATTATGGAGAAGGAATATTTTATGAGGATGCAATTAATGAAGTATGTCCGGATGCATATGAAAGTGCAATTGAAGAACATAAACTGGAACCTGTAGATACACCTAAAATAGATATAGTAGATATTGAAAGTGGCAAAGGATTGGTTTTTAAGGCAGAAGTTACTGTGAAGCCGGAAGTGACATTAGGCCAATATAAAAGTATAGAAGCCCAGAAAAAAGAGTATAATGTAACAGAAGAAGATATATTACAAGAATTAGAAGCATTACGGGATAAAAATGCGAGAATAATAAGTGTCTCGGATAGACCTATTAAATTAGGGGACACGGCTATTATAGATTTTAAAGGATTTGCAGAAGGAGAAGAATTTGAAGGCGGTTCTGCTGTTAATTATGAGTTGAACATAGGATCCGGACAATTTATTCCCGGCTTCGAAGAACAGCTTGTTGACGCAAAAATAGGAGATGAGGTTGAAGTAGATGTCAATTTTCCTGAAGATTACAGGTCTGAAAATTTGGCAGGAAAACCTGCTATTTTTAAAGTAACTATAAAGGAAATAAAAGAGAAAGAACTTTTACCGCTAGATGACGAATTTGCAAAAGACGTAAGCGAATTTGATACTTTGGAAGAGTTAAAACTAAGCATAGAAAACAAGAAAAAGGAAGAAGCAGACAGAAGGACAAAACACGAATATGAAGATTTAGTAATAGGTAAGGTTGTTGAAAATGCAACAGTTGAAATACCTGATATAATGGTAGAAAACCAAATTGATTCCATGTTGAGAGATTTTGACTTCCAACTTAGATACCAAGGATTTGATCTTGAAACTTATTTGAAATATATGAACACAACGATGGAAGAAGTTAGAGGAACTTATAAAGAAACAGCTTTAAATAGTGTAAAAACTCAACTTGTGTTGGAGGCTATAACAAATGAGGAAAATATTGAGGTAGGAGAAGAAGAAGTAGAAGAAGAGATTGAAAAAACTGCAAAACAATATAATCAAGAAATAGAAAAGTTTAAATCTACATTGAAGGATAGTAATATTGCACATATAAAAGAAAGTCTATTAATTCAAAAGACTATAGACTTTTTAATAGAAAATAGTATATCAAAGTAGTATATATACTCAAAGGAGGAAATTATATGAGTTTAGTGCCTATTGTTGTAGAACAAACAAATAGGGGTGAACGTTCTTATGACATATATTCTAGACTTTTAAAGGATCGAATAGTTTTTTTGGGAGAAGAAATATATGATGTTAACGCATCTTTAGTAATAGCCCAGTTATTGTTTTTAGAAGCTGAGGATCCTGAAAAAGATATCAGTCTTTATATAAATAGTCCCGGTGGCTCTATAACCGCAGGTTTGGCTATATATGATACCATGCAGCATATTAAACCGGATGTGTCTACTATATGTGTAGGTATGGGTGCCAGTATGGGTGCATTTTTACTGGCGGCAGGTGCCAAGGGTAAAAGATACGCCTTGCCTAACAGTGAGGTTATGATACATCAACCACTTGGAGGAGCCAGAGGACAGGCATCAGATGTTATTATACATGCGGAAAGACTTATAAGAACTAAAAAGACATTAAATAAAATTTTAAGTGAAAAAACAGGCCAACCTTTAGAAAAAATAGAAAAAGATGTTGAAAGAGATTATTTTATGTCAGCTGAAGAAGCTAAGGCTTATGGGATTATTGACGAGATATTATATAAGAGGAAGTAGGGAGAGGGTTATTTATGGCCAAATATGATGATAAGAAGCAGCTTAAGTGTTCATTTTGCGGAAAGAATCAAGATCAGGTAAGAAGGCTTATCGCCGGTCCGGGGGTTTATATTTGCGATGAATGTATTGAATTATGCCAAGAAATAATCGATGAAGAGTTCGAAGATGATATGGATCTTGATGTGAAAGATGTACCTAAGCCTACGGAAATAAAAGATTTTTTAAACAATTATGTAATTGGTCAAGAAGATGCAAAAAAGTCTTTAGCAGTTGCAGTTTACAACCATTATAAAAGAATCAATTCTGAATCTAAATATGATGATGTGGAATTGCAAAAAAGTAATATTGTACTGATTGGGCCTACAGGTTCAGGTAAGACATTGCTTGCACAGACCTTGGCAAAAATGCTAAATGTTCCATTTGCAATAGCTGATGCTACATCTCTTACAGAAGCCGGTTATGTAGGCGAAGATGTGGAAAACATCTTGTTAAAGCTTATACAAAATGCAGACTATGATATTGAAAGAGCAGAAAAGGGAATAGTCTATATTGATGAAATAGATAAGATTGCCAGAAAGTCCGAAAACCCCTCTATTACTAGAGATGTTTCAGGAGAGGGCGTTCAGCAAGCTCTTTTAAAAATACTTGAAGGAACTGTAGCAAGTGTTCCGCCCCAAGGAGGCAGAAAACATCCTCATCAGGAATTTATTCAAATAGATACGACAAATATACTTTTTATTTGTGGTGGAGCTTTTGACGGGTTGGATAAAATAATAATGAATAGAATAGGCAAAAAGACTATGGGCTTTATTGCTGATATAAAAACAAATGAAGAACAAGATATCGGTGAGATACTAAAAAAGCTTCTGCCGGAGGATTTGTTAAAGTATGGTTTGATTCCTGAATTTGTAGGGCGGTTACCTATTTTAGTTACTTTAAGTTCTTTGGGCAAAGATGCGTTAATAAAAATTCTTTCCGAACCCAAAAATGCTTTGGTAAAACAATATCAAAAATTATTTGAAATGGATAACGTAGATTTAATATTTGATGAAGATGCACTGCATGAGATAGCTTTATTGGCTATGGAAAGAAAGACAGGAGCCAGAGGACTTAGGTCAATATTGGAAAAGGCTATGTTAAATGTTATGTATGAAATACCTTCTAGGGAAGATATAGATAAATGTATAATTACAAAAGAGGCAATTAAAGAAAACAGAGAGCCGATTATTGTATATCTGGAGCCCGGAACCAAAAAACCAATAAAAAAACAGAGCAAAAAGAGTAGTAAAGCTAAGCGAGACACTGCATCATAGCCGATTGGTATTCCAATCGGTTTTTTTTTGAAATTTTTAGTAAGGTAAAAAGTGCAGGATAAAAAAAATTCCAAAGTGAATAATATTATTGACAGCAATGACATTAACAGTTTACTTTTTCTTTAATTGTTGTGAATGGCATGAATTAATTTTTAGTAAAACGAATAGTCTTAATATTTTCGTTTTGTATGAAAGGGGTCAATAATTTGTCGCAGACATTTCTTTGGATACAATTAATTTTTATCGCAATAATGGGTTTTTATGTTGTCAATATAATGAAAAGACAACAGGGTACTAAAGTTGTAGTAGAAAGAGAAAGTAAAAAAGAAATGGATAAGCTTCAAAAGCTAAGAGATATTAAATTGACTATACCATTATCAGAACTAACAAGGCCATCAAGCTTTGCTGATATAATAGGCCAAGAAAATGGCATAAAGGCTCTAAAAGCCGCTTTATGCAGTTCTAATCCACAACACGTTATCATTTACGGTCCACCGGGAATAGGTAAAACCGCTGCTGCAAGGTTGGTGTTGGAGGTAGCAAAAAATACTCCAAAGACTCCCTTTAGACAGGATGCAAAATTTATAGAGATGGATGCTACTACTATAAGGTTTGATGAAAGATGCATTGCAGATTTATTAATTGGCTCCGTACATGATCCTATATACCAAGGCGCAGGTTCTATGGGTTCTGCAGGTATTCCGCAACCAAAACCGGGGGCGGTCACAAAAGCTCATGGCGGTATCCTTTTTATAGATGAAATCGGTGAGCTGCATCCTGTACAAATGAATAAACTTTTAAAAGTTTTGGAGGATAGAAAGGTATTATTGGAAAGTGCATACTATAATTCAGAAGACCCAAATATTCCTTTCCATATACATGATATTTTTCAAAATGGCCTTCCTGCCGACTTTAGACTTATTGCAGCGACAACAAGAGGACCGGAATCCATACCTCCTGCGCTTAGATCAAGATGCTTGGAGATATACTTCAAGTCTTTGACCTCAGATGAAATAAAAAATGTATGTAATAAAACCATGGAAAAAATATTTTTTGATATGGAAGAAGACGTACCAAATATTATTGCAAAATATGCAACTAATGCCCGCGAGGCAGTTAATATTTTACAAACAGCAATAGGTATAAATATAAGCGAAGGAAGAGATAAAGTATTAATAAAAGATATTGAGTGGGTATTAAACAGTGGTCAATATAGCCCAAGACCTGAAAAAAAGATAAGCGGGAAACCTCAGGTAGGATATGTCAATGGTCTTGCAGTTTATGGACCTAATTTAGGTGCTGTTCTTGAAATAGAGGCTACTGCTATATCTGCGCCAAATGGATTAGGTAGGATTATAGTAACAGGCATAATTGATGAAGAAGAGCTTGGTTCCAGTCAAAGTAGAACAATCAGAAGAAAAAGCATGGCAAAATCCTCTGTAGAAAATGTTTTGACAGTTATTAAAAAATACCTTGAAGTAAATCCTTATGATTATGATATCCATCTTAATTTTCCCGGGGGCACACCAATAGATGGGCCTTCAGCAGGAGTGAGCATAGCAGTAGCCATTTATTCTGCTATAGTTAATATACCTGTTGATAATAATGTTGCTATAACGGGTGAGGTTTCTATAAGGGGAAAAGTTATGGCGGTGGGTGGTATAGTTGCTAAAATTGAAGCAGCTAAAATGGCCGGGGCGAATAAAGTTATTATCCCAAAAGATAATTATCAATACATACTTAACGATATTGGGGTAGAAGTTATACCGGTTGAAAATGTTCAGGAAGTTATAGATATTGCATTATTGAGTTCAAAAGAAAGAAAAAAACATGTAGCTGTAATACCGGATGTTGGATATGTGACAGTTAAAAGTATTGCTGCAAATAATCAAAACATAAATTCAGCACATTGATTATATGATGTATTATACATAATAGTGTGTTACAGTTCACATATTGTATAAATTTATATTTTTATTGTAGAATATTGATATTTGATTAAGATTGCGTTGTGTATAAACTGTAATAGCATATGTGTTTTGGACGAGCATATAAAAAATTATTGATTAAAGAGTGTTATATATATATAATAAACTATACGTGGCTTGATAAAAACTACATTTTACTTAATAGAGGTGATTACTATGTCTGAGAATATTAAAAGCTTACCGCTGCTTCCTCTTCGCGGTTTAAGCATTTTTCCGTATATGCTGCTGCATTTTGATGTTGGAAGAGAAAAATCAATAAAAGCATTAGAAGAGGCTATGTTGAACGATCAAATTATTTTTCTTGTAACACAAAAAGATCCTACCGTAGATAAGCCAAAAGAGGAAGATTTTTATAAGGTTGGTACTATATCAAGAATTAAACAATTGCTTAAACTTCCGGGAGATACTATAAGGGTCCTTGTGGAAGGGATAGCCAGAGCTGAAATTAAGGATGTTGTTGCGGAGGATCCTTATTTTGTTGTTGATGTATTAGAGCACGATGAAATTGTCAGAGAAGATAATATGGAGATCGAGGCATTAAAACGCAGTGTCTCTGATGCTTTTGAAGAATATGTAAAACTTAATTCAAAGATTACACCTGAAATTCTGATTACTATATCAAATATAGAAGATATTGATAGATTTGCAGATATTATAGCTTCAAATTTAACAGTAAAAATAGAGCAAAAACAGGAGATACTGGCACAGTTTGATGTAGTTGAAAGGCTAGAAAAGCTTTATTTTGTTTTATTAAAAGAGTTGGATATTTTAGAATTAGAACGCAAGATAAATAATAGGGTTAGAAAGCAAATAGATAAGACTCAAAAGGAGTATTATTTAAGAGAACAGATAAAGGCAATGCAAAAAGAACTCGGTGAGAAAGACAGTTTCGAAGAAGAGATATTGGAGTATAAAAATAAGCTATCGGGGCTTAAGCTTCCTGAGGAGGTTGTAAATAAGGTAAATAAAGAAGTTGACAGGCTTTCAAAACTGTCGCCTGCTTCTCCTGAATCAGGAGTCATAAGATCATATTTAGATTGGATATTTGATTTACCTTGGAATGATGAGACGGAAGATAATTTAGATATAAAAAATGCAAGGAAGATTTTAGAGGAGGATCATTACGGGTTAAAAAAAGTAAAACAAAGGGTCCTTGAGTATTTAGCAATAAGAAAACTATCGAATAATATGAAAGGTCCTATACTTTGTTTCGTAGGTCCTCCCGGCGTAGGCAAGACTTCTATAGCTAAATCTATCGCCAGAGCAATGGAAAGGAAATTTGTAAGAATGTCCTTGGGGGGAGTTAGAGATGAAGCAGAAATAAGAGGTCATAGAAGAACTTATATCGGTGCGATTCCGGGACGAATAATATATTATATGAAGCAAGCCGGAACAAAAAATCCTTTATTTTTACTTGATGAGATAGATAAAATGAGTAGTGATTTTAGGGGTGATCCGGCATCTGCGTTATTGGAAGTACTTGATTCTGAACAAAACAAAGATTTTAGGGATCACTATTTGGAACTGCCTTTTGATTTGTCAAGAGTTATGTTTATTACTACTGCAAATTCAGTAGATACTATACCGGCTGCCCTTTTGGATAGGATGGAAGTAATAAATATATATGGATATACGGAAGAAGAAAAGCTGAATATTGCCAAAAAACATCTTTTGCAAAAACAAATAAAGGAACATTCTTTAGAACCTGAAAATATATCTATATCTGAAAAAGCTGTAAGAAATGTTATAAATAATTATACTAGAGAATCAGGAGTACGAAATCTTGAAAGAGAAATAGCAAATATTATCAGAAAAGCAGCTACGGAAATAGTTGAAAAAGAAAAGAAGAAAATCAGAATAAGCCCAAGAAGTGTAAGGAAATATCTTGGAATTCCACGATATAAATATGATACCATAGGTTCGAAAAATGAGATAGGTGTAGCGACAGGACTTGCATGGACTCCTGTAGGCGGAGATACATTGTTTATTGAAGTAACAACAATGGTCGGTACAGGTAAATTAGAGCTGACAGGCCATTTAGGCGATGTTATGAAGGAGTCTGCAAAGGCAGGTCTTAGTTATATAAGATCAAGAGTTGATAAATTTGACATAGAAGAAGATTTTAATAAAAAAACAGATATACACATTCATGTACCTGAGGGTGCTACTCCAAAGGATGGCCCTTCTGCCGGAATAACTATGGCAACGGCTTTGATATCCGTTCTATGTAATATACCGGTTAGAAAAGATGTAGCAATGACGGGAGAAATAACCTTAAGGGGCAGAGTACTTCCTATCGGTGGATTGAAAGAAAAGGTACTGGCGGCAAAAAGAGCAGGAATAAAGAAAATAATAATGCCGGCGGAGAATGAAAAGGATATTGAAGAAATACCTGCCAACGTCAAAAAAGCAATGGAATTTGTTTTAGTTGAAAATATGGATCAGGTTATTGAACATGCCTTGTTTAGAGGTGATAAAGGTGATAATTAAAGACTGCCGTTTTATAATATCTGCAGTCAAACCCCAAGGGTATCCGAAGGATGATTTGCCTGAATTTGCTTTTGCAGGCAGATCAAATGTAGGCAAGTCATCGCTTATTAATTCTCTTTTGAATAGAAAAAAGCTGGTAAAGGTTAGCTCCAACCCGGGGAAAACAAGAACAATAAATTTTTTTATGGTCAATGATTGTATTATGTTTGTAGACCTCCCCGGATATGGGTATGCCGCAGTTTCTAAGACGGAAAAATTAAAATGGGCGGATATGATAGAAACTTATTTGCATGGGAGAATAAATCTAAAGTCAGTAATATTGCTGGTTGATATACGGCATAAACCTACAGAAGATGATAAAATTATGTATAATTTTATCAAATCATATAAAAAAAGTGTTATAGTTGTAGCAACTAAATTGGACAAGATTAGCAAAAATAAAATACAAAATAATACTAATATCATAAGAAATACTTTGAATCTTGATGATAACGATTTTCTTATACCTTATTCTTCAGTAAGTCATATAGGTAGGGATTTGCTTTGGAGTGAGATGATGAAATATTTATTATAATGTGACTTATGTTGGGAGGGGTGATTGTTGGATCTTATCCGTACTATCGTTTTTATTTTTATTTTTTTAATAATTAATGCTTCTATATTTATACAATTATATAGTGTTTTTTTAAAAGACAAAAAGTTTTGGATTATAGTGGTTTTTTCCGCAATATATTGGTTGGGAAGCATTTTTACTGAAAACTTATTTCCCTTTATTGCCGTAGTAATACTGATTACCCGATATCATCTCCGTAATGAAAATGATAATCGATTTTATAGAGATATAGATGTTTGGGAATTTAGATGGTTTCAACTATTTAAAGTAAGTATATTAACTATAATTTTCAAGATAGGTCTTACATTTGTAAATTCAATTTATATTGTAATTCTTAATTACTTTGCTGATTTTGATGCAAAGCCTCAAGACGTAATTGTTAACTTTTATCAATCAGATTTATATCTAAAGCTTGTGATGTTTCTTCTAATTGTTATTTTTGCTCCTTTTGTTGAAGAATATGTATTCCGATATTTTTTGTATGATAAGTTTTTCCTTTCATATATGCCTTCTTTTTATGCGGCAATTCTCTCTGCTGCTATTTTTACAATCGCCCATTATAATATAGCCGGTATACCGTCATTTTTTGGTTTGGCGCTTTTTTGCAATTATATTTATGAGAAAAAAGGCTATTTTTCTGCTGTTACTGTTCATTTGGTATTTAATCTCAGCACTTTAATTTTGATGCTTTTTATAAAAATATAGTTTCAAAAATATGCTTCTATATAATTTCATATAATAGCTTTAAAAATGGAATAATAAATTATAGTTTTAGAATATTTAACAGGAGGCACAGATGCTTAAAAGTTTAATTTTAGTTCTATTTACTATAATTCAAATTCTGTTTGCTTTTTTTGGTTTGTATTATTTTTTTATGTCTATATATGGATTATTAGAAAAGATAAATAAACCACAATATAAAAGTTATTTTCCAGTAAAAAAATTTGCTATATTTATACCGGCACATAATGAAGAAGAGGTTATAGGGAGTATAGTCGAAAATTTGAATCACCTAAATTACCCCAAGGAATATTACGATGTTTTTGTTGTGGCGGATAATTGTACTGATAATACTAGAAACAAAGCATATGAAAAAGGTGCCAATGTCTTAGTTAGAAAGGATACGGAAAAGAGAGGTAAAGGGCATGCTTTGAAATGGGGTTTCAATGAGGTGATTTTTAAAGATAATGTAGATTACGATGCTATTGTTGTATTTGATGCGGATAATTTAGTTTCAAAAAACTTTTTGAAAGAAATGAATAACAAATTATGTCAGGGTTATAAGGTTTTACAGGGTTATATAGATAGTAAAAATCCGGAAGATTCATGGATTACCGCAAGCTATTCTATAGCTTTTTGGGCTGCCAATAGATTATTTCAGTGTTCAAGGTGGCATTTAGGTTTAAGTTGCGAGATTGGCGGAACCGGATTTTGTGTAGATATAAACACCCTAAAAGAGGTAGGTTGGGAGGCAACTTGCCTTGTTGAGGATTTGGAATTTACCATGAATCTGGTTTTGAATGGGATTAAAGTGGGATGGGTTCACGAAGCAGTTGTATATGACGAGAAACCCATAACTTTAGCACAATCATGGAATCAAAGACGTAGATGGATGCAAGGTTTTGCCGATGTAAATTCAAGGTATTTCATTAAGCTATTTAAAAAAGGTTTGATAGAAAAAAATGCCGCACTATTGGATTGTGCTATATATACCTTACAGCCATATGTAATTCTTTTAGGCGGTTTAATGATTTGGATTCCATTGTTAAATGTATATTTATTTGATAGCGGTATGTTTATTTTGACAATTAGTGTATTTCCCGGTTTTTTTAAAGCTTATGGTATTATTCAGTTCTTTTTAATTCCCGTAAGTTTATTTTTAGATGGTAAGTTGTCTTATAAATTGTTCTTTTACTATCCTGCTTATTTATTATATTGTATAACTTGGATACCAATAGCTATAGAAGGTATTATTATGATGAAAGACAAGGAATGGAATCATACAACTCATACCAGAACACTATCAATACACGAACTTGAATAAAGCATATGACCTGTAATTTTATATACTAAAAGATTACATAATGATATAATATATACAAACTTCCTATGAAGAAGGGAGATTGTAATATTGAAAAAAAAATTAGGGTTTTTATGTGCAGCTATTTCAGGTGCTTGTTTCGGTTTTTTACCCATATTTGCCAAGCTGGCATATAGTAACGGTGGAAACACGTCTACTGTATTATCCATAAGGTTTACTGTCGCTGCTTTGATTATGTGGACTATAAGTTTAATAAAAAAAATAGATTATAAGGTCGGTAAGAAAAAAGTCATACATCTGATTTTGCTGGGTTCTATCGGCTATAATTCTACAACTGCAGCATATTTTTATGCTCTTAATTTTATTTCCACACCATTAGTTGCTTTAGTTTTTTATACAAATCCAATAATTGTTTCTGTATTATCGTATTTTATAATAAAAGAGAAAGTAACAAAAAGTAAAATAATTGCTCTCATCCTATCCTCTGTAGGATTGATGATGATAGTTGGCTTTAGTATAGGAAATGTCAATATAATAGGGATATTCTATGCAGCATTGGCAGCCTTTATTTATTCTATTTATATTATTGTGGGGAGTAAGGTTATTAAAGGCGTGAATCCGATTATAGTCACTACATATGTTACTACAGGTTGTTCCTTGATGGCAAACATTACCGGGTTGTTTTCAAGGAATTTAATCAAAATGCCATATATGGCTTGGCTATATAGCATAATGACAGCTGTTTTTGCAACAGTGATAGCAATTTTAACATTTTATGAGGGAATGAAAAGAATAGGCCCCTCGCAAACTGCAATAATCAGCACAATTGAGCCGGTAGTGACGACAATTATGGCGGCAATTATATTTAATGATATTCTGTCTTTTCCCCAAATAGTTGGCGGGCTATTAATAATTATAGGTATTATTGTATTACAAAGGCCTGAGGGAAAAGCAGAAGAGAAATCAAGTGAATTGACAATTGGCCAAATGGAAAACTGATAGATATTTAAAAAAACAAAAAAATATGTTAAAATTGTATTGATACAATTTTTTTTGTTTCTTTTAAAAAGGTGATAATATGAGTTATAAACTAGAGCTAAATATTGACGAAAACCATGATGATGCAAAGTATTTTCAAATATATAGGCAAATCAGGGATTTAATAATGAACGGTGCTATACCGAGTGGTAGTAAATTACCTTCTATACGAATGTTGGCAAAAGATACAGATGTTAATACTCTTACTGTTGTAAATGCATACAAAATGCTGGAAAAGGATAATTTGGTATATAAAAAAGAAGGCAGCGGGACTTTTGTTTTATCAAAAGATGAAGAAATTTTAATAGGAAATGATGTTCTTTATTTTGAACCGGGGGAGTTGGAGTTTGGTTATAGTTACGGCGATGATATAATCGACTTATCATCTTCTGCTCCTGATCCTAAGCTTTTTCCCATAAGAGATTTTAAAAACGTGATGGATAAAGTACTGGAAGAAGATGGTGCAAGTGCTTTTATGTATCAAACCAGCACCGGATATTTGCCTTTACGAAAATCACTGCAACTATATTCAGAATCTTATGGGATTAAATGCAAAGAAGATGACATTTATGTAGTATCAGGTGCTCAGCAGGGTATTGATATAATTGCCAAAGCCATGGTTAGAAGTGGTGATTATGTTTTTGTAGAAACACCTACATATAGCGGTGCTATAGCTGCTTTTAAGTCAAGAGGAGCAAGATTGGTTCAGGTCTCTTTATATCCTGATGGACCCGGCATAAAAGAATTAGAGATGTTGGTAAAACAGTTTAGACCTGTACTATTTTATGCAATGCCAAATTTCCATAACCCGACAGGTTATACTTATTCAGAAAGAAAAAAAAGATATTTACTTTTGTTGGCTAGGAAGTATAATTTCAAGATACTTGAAGATGATTATGCAGGTGATTTAAATTTTACAAAAACCAATATTTTTTCTTTAAAATCTTATGATAATGATAATAATGCTATTTATTTAAAAAGTTTTTCAAAAATATTTATGCCGGGGCTTAGACTTGCTTATTTGATTGTACCTGAGGAAATTAGAGATAGAACAGCAGATGCAAAAATAGCTTCTGATATATCCACATCAGGTCTTATGCAAAGAGTATTGCGTAAATATATTGATGAAGGCATTTTGGAAAGACATACAGAATATCTAAAAGAGGAATTAGCTGTCAGATATTTGGAAATGGTCAGAGCAATCAGAAAGTTTATCAGAGGAGGTAGCCTTATAGAACCTAAAGGTGGGTTAAATCTATGGGTTAAGTTACCTGAAGATGTTTCCTCTGTAGAATTGTATCATAAGTGTATAGAAAAAAAAGTAGTTATATCTCCGGGGACTTTTTACAATAAAGGGGAAATGGGCTTGTCTCATATGAGAATTAGCTTTTCCGGTGTAGATATAGAAAAGATATGGCAAGGAGTATCAATTATAGGAACAGAAGCTGAAGATATAAAAAATAAGAATAGAAAATAAATAGTTAATATATAACTATTTATTTTATTTGTTTTAATGTCTTATATTTGGGGTCAAACCGGCCGATAAGTATAAACCATAGCGAATCATCGTAGACCCTAAAGGGTCTATTTTTATATTCTATTAAATATTATTAATTGTAGAGTACTTGCTTAACACATTAGCTATAAAAAAACCTGCGAAATTCATTACAAAAGATAAATAACTCAAGTAATGTTGCAATTACTATAATAGATATAAGATTATGATATAAAACCGGATAATAATTATAATTGCACTTTAAAGTTAAGAGGCATAAAATTTATATAGATATGTGTTGAAAGGAGCTTTCAATTGAAGATAGGGATACCAAAAGCATTATTATATTACTATTACTATCCTTTATGGAAGGTTTTATTTGAGGAATTAGGATTTGAAGTAGTTACAACGAAAAATACAGCAAAGGAATTAGTAAATAAAGGAATCAAGATTTCTGTTTCCGACATATGTGTTCCGATAAAAATATTTAATGGACATGTATTGGAATTGTTAGAGCAAGATGTGGATTATATTTTTGTGCCCAGAATGATGAATATACGAAAGGGAGAATATTTTTGTCCAAAGTTTATGGGGCTTCCTGATATGGTTAAGTACAGTTTAACTGATGCCAAAGACATGCTTTTAACACCAAATATATCTTCTAACTCTGATGATATTTCTGATGTCAGAAACTACCTGCCTATGTGCGGCATTTTGGGGGTTTCTGCATTCAAGATGAGATCCGCTCTAAAGAAAGCAAGATTATCATGGAAAGAGTATAGAAGTTTATCAACAAAAGGATATACTGCTAAAGAGGTGCTTGATGCAATGGAGTCAGGCATTGATATAAAGAAAGAACCTGAAGGCGGTTTTTTGAACATAGGTTTAATGGCATATGTATATAATTTATATGATGAGTTTATTAGTATGGGAATAGTAGACAGACTAAGAGAAAGAAATATAAGTATTCAAACCTTTGAAATGTTTAATGAGAATGTTTTAGACAATCAGCTAAAAGGTATGAAAAAAGTTTTGTTTTGGACTTTTTCCAATAAACTGCTAGCTGTAGGATATAAATTTTTAAAGGATGTAAATATCGATGGTATTATACATATAACGGCTTTTGGATGCGGTCCGGATTCACTTATTGGGAAGATTATGGAATTGGAATCAATAGATTACAAAAAACCTTTTATGACTATAAGAGTCGATGAGCATATGGGAGAAAATCATCTGCAAACAAGAGTAGAAGCTTTTATAGATATGATTTATAGAAAAAAGGTTATGTCAATAAAGGAGGCAAACATAGTATGAAAGTGTCTTTTCCTTATATGGGTACAACAGTTATATATAAAAAATTATTGGAATTATTAGGCCATGAAGTAATAGAGCCGCCTGTACCTTCTCAGAGGACTATTGATTTGGGTGTAAAGAATAGTCCTGAATTCGCATGCTATCCTCTAAAAATAATTTTAGGCAGTTATATTGAAGCTATTGAATTGGGAGCTACTACACTTGTGACATCAGGCGGTCATGGTCCTTGCAGAGCAGGTTTTTATGGAGAAACTCATTCCAGAATATTAAAAAACATGGGTTATGATATAGACTTAATAGTATTTGATGCTTATAAAAGAGATATCATGGGAACAATTAAAAATGTGAGAAAAATTATGAATGGAAATTCTCTATTCTATTTATGGGAAACTTTAAGAATCGTCTACTTAATGGCAAAATCTATGGACAAGATGGAAAAGAAGATACAAAAATTAAGAGCTTATGAAGTTTGTTATGGTGATTGTAATAGGGCATGGGAGAAAGTACAAAAAGTTTTCAATGATATAAAAAATATTGAAGATGTTAAGAAGGCAAAGATAAAAAGTAAATCTATATTGGATGATATAAAAGTTATTAAAATTCCTGAGCCAGAAAAAATTAGAGTTGGTATTGTTGGAGAAATTTACGTGGTTATGGAAAAATCAATAAATCTTAAAATCGAAGAAATCTTAGGAAATATGGGAGCGGAAGTTGAAAGGTCGCAATATATTTCAGAATGGATTGATTATAATTTATTACCTATATGGATTTCAAAACCTCATGAATTAGAAATTTTAAAAAAAGGTGAAAAGTATATAAAAGAAATAATTGGGGGACATGCGAAACAAACAGTAGGACATATTGTAGATTATGCCGAAAGAGGATTTGACGGTGTAGTGCATTTGATGCCTTTTGCTTGTTTACCGGAACTTGTAAGTCAAAGTATAATTCCTGCAATAACCAATGAATACAATATACCTGTTATCACTTTGCCTATTGATGAACAAACCGGGTTAGCAAATGTGCAAACGAGAATAGAGGCATTTTTAGATCTTATAAAAAACAAAAAGAGAATTAGAATCGCATAATGGAGGATATATATGATAGGAGTATTTTTGGGCATTGATATCGGTTCTGTCAGTACAAATTTGGTGGCTATAGATAATGAGAATAATATTTTGTCTTCACTTTATTTAAGAACTAATGGGCAGCCTGTTGAAGCTTCAAGAATTGGTTTAAGGAAATTATATAAAGAGTTTAATGGGGACATAGAAATATTAGGAGTAGGTACAACCGGAAGCGGAAGACAATTGACCGGTATTATGGTTGGGGCAGATGTCATAAAAAATGAGATTACTGCCCATGCTACAGCAACTATTACATATGCACCGGAAACCAGAACGATATTTGAAATAGGAGGTCAGGACTCCAAAATAATAATTCTTAAAGATGGTATGGTAACCGACTTTGCTATGAATACGGTTTGTGCTGCCGGAACAGGTTCATTTTTAGAACATCAATCTGAAAGGCTGGGGATACCTATAGAAAAATTTGGCGATATGGCACTTACAGCTGAAAGAAATGTGAGAATTGCCGGAAGGTGCACTGTTTTTGCCGAATCAGATATGATAGCAAAACAGCAATTTGGTTTTTCTAAAGCTGAAATAATAAATGGATTATGTGAAGCACTTGTTAGAAACTATATAAACAACTTAGGTAGAGGCAAGAAGCTGGAGCCTCCGTATGTGTTTCAAGGAGGTGTTGCCGCAAATAAAGGTATTGTTGTAGCTTTTGAAAAAGAATTAAACCATAAGGTTATAGTACCGGAGAATTATGGGGTTATGGGAGCTGTAGGATCAGCAATATTAGCAAAAGAACTAATTGGGAGATCCGGCAAAACTACAAAATTTAGAGGTTTTGAATGTGCAGAATTGGAATTTACACCCACAAGTTTCATTTGTGATGGTTGTGATAATGCTTGTGAAGTGATAAAGATAATAATGGATGGAAAGATTGTTGCAATGTGGGGAGACCGTTGCGGTAAATGGACGAACTCCATTACAATTTAATCAAAAGTTTCTAAAAATAGCATATATTTATATCCCTCATAATAACTTTATATAAGAAGTAAATAAAGTTGGGAGGGATCATTATAAAGCATAAAATTATTTTATTAACTAAAAAAAGACTTATTATTTATACCGGAATAATTCTAATTATAGTTTTTGGCTTGATACTTACGCTTAAATTTTGGGGTAATAGAGAAGAAAAACCAACCTCCGGATATTTTTATTTAGAATATAAAGATGGTAAATATGTTGGAGTGGAGAATACTGATAAAGGAGAAATAAAGGTACAAGTTTTAATAGCTAAGAATAAGATAAAGAACATAAAGATACTGGACTTTCCTCAAGAATATATAAAAGATAACAATGAATTAAAAGATGAAATTACAGCAGTTATCGGTAAAATAATTAAAACTCAAGAAGTTATAAACGTTGAGGATATGGAGAAATCCTCTTATATAATAAATAAGTTGTTAAAGGCTGTTAGCAATGCTTTGGAGGAATCTTATCTTAGCTAAAAATGACACAATAAGTTATGTTTAAACATAACTTATTGTGTCATTTTTGTATTAATTTTTGCATTCAGGACAATAACCATAGAAGTAAATTTGTTGTCCGGTTATTTTATAACCGGTTTTGGTTTCAGCATAATCGGTTAGGTTTAATGAATCAATATATTCAAT
>JALNWH010000033.1 GCA_023230985.1 Bacillota bacterium | reverse complement strand
GCCAGCGGTGATTTAAATTCTATAGCCGGGCTGGTGGGTTTTGGTTTTGGAATCTTCATTGGTGTGTATTTTTTGAATAACGGATTTAACCTTAAAAGAAACTATAAGATAGCTAAAACGGAGGGATATGTGTTTCCCGTTATAAACATAGGATTGTTGATACTGGTTGCAGTAGCACCAAGCTTTATATTTTTCAGTGAAAGTGGGCCTGGGGCATCTAAAGCTCCAATAATAATCTCATTAGCAGCCGGGCTGATTGTGGGAGTATTAGCACAAAAAACCAGACTATGTATGGTAGGAGGAACCAGAGATATGATTTTATTTAAAGATACATATCTCCTCACGGGATTTATTGCAATAATTGTATTTGCTGCTATTGCCAATATTGGCTTTGGATTTTTCGAACTGGGTTTTGTAAATCAGCCTGTAGCACATACGGATGGATTGTGGAACTTCTTGGGCATGGCCATTGTCGGCTGGGGCTCAGTATTATTGGGTGGATGTCCTCTTAGACAATTAATTCTATCCGGTGAAGGTAATACGGATTCTGTAGTTACTGTAATGGGAATGCTTATAGGTGCCGGTATTATTCACAATTTCGGCCTGGCTTCCAGCGCAGAAGGCGTGACCCAAAATGGAAAAATAGCTGCAATAATTTGTTTTGTGTTTTTAGGAATCATTTCATATGTTAACTCCGAAAGCTTTGCAAAACGTGAGATTACAGAGAAAGGGATGATATAATGATAAAAATAGATACATGCGGTATGAGCTGCCCTCAACCTGTTCTGATGACTAAAAAGGCTTTGGATAAAAACACTGGCGGGGTAGAAATAATAGTAGATAACCAAGTTGCCAAAGGAAATGTTGAAAGATTTTTAAGAAATTCCGGTTATAAAGTATCAGTTGAAAAACAGAGAGAAGTTTTTTTAATAATAGCGGAGAAATAATAATGGAATATATGGTTTTGTTTTTTACACATTCCGGATCTATTAAGTTTGACAGGAAGTGCAAAAGGAATAAAGTAGCATGTGAACTTATGCCGGTTCCCAGAACTTTAAGCTCCAATTGCAGTGTTAGCGCTAGAATAAACACGGAATTAGATATAATGAAATTAATTGATGACGAAGTAGAAAAGGTGTTTTTATTAGAAGGCAAAGAAAACAAGCTGGTATATGAAAGTAAATAGGAACGGTCATAGTGCCGTTCCATATATCTATCAAAAATTAACTGGTACCTTATGTTTTCCCGGTCTAAGTCTTTACCTGAGCCTCTGCCGCTGCCACCACTTTGAGCTCCTATTACTATCACTCTAAGCAAAGCGAAGAGTCTTATATTTCGATATAATAGCAATTATAACTACTTTACTAATTTATTTATAGCATCTATCGTATATATTATTTCTTCCGGTGTAGTAAAAGAACTTGGCGAAAATCTAACTGTTCCTTGAGGAAAAGTGCCTAGAGTTTTATGTGCAGATGGAGCACAATGCATTCCGCTTCTGGTCATAATACCATAATCTTTACTTAGATTATGTGCAATTATGCCATTATCATTATCAATAAAGTCGATTGATAAAATTCCCGTTCTGTCTTTGGTGCTTTTATGACCGATGATACTAATACCTTTTATATTTAGGAGGCCATTTAAAAAGATTTTCATAAGGTAAATTTCTTTTTCTTTAATATTTTTTATACCATAATCTAATAAATATTTTAAAGATGCATTTAGCCCGAAAATACCGGGGATATTTAAGGTGCCGGCTTCAAATTTATCCGGCATATAATCCGGTTGTACTTCCATATCAGACAGGCTTCCTGTTCCTCCTTCAATAAAAGTGTTCATTTCTTTAAGCATCTTATCACCGATTATAAATCCACCTATTCCTTGAGGGCCAAGTAAACTTTTATGTCCTGTAAAGCCTATGGCATCCGCATTTAGTTCTTTAAAATCCACATCTAAAAACCCTGCTGTTTGTGCAGAATCTATTATAAAAAAAGTATTGTTATCCTTACACAGCTTGCCCACCTTTACCAAATCCAAAACAGTACCACATACATTTGAAGCATGAGTCATAACAACTGCCTTTGTATTTGGCTTAAAGACTTTTTTCATCTCGGTTATATCTAGTTCACCTAGCCTATTACAATGAACTTTCGTATATTCAATTTTATCAGAAAGAGCATTCAAGGGTCTCATTACCGCATTATGCTCCATGGATGATACGATAACATGGTCACCATCTTTTAACAAACCTTTTAACAATACATTGATGCTTTCCGTAATGTTTTTCGTAAAGATAACATTTTCAGTCTTATCAAAATTAAACAATTTACAAATCAATTCTCTTGTTTCATAGACAATGCCTTCGGCTTTATAAGATTGGCTATAAGCCCCACGACCTACATTAGCTCCTACATTTATAATATAGTCCGATATACTTTCAGCAACTCCGGGAGCTTTAGGATAAGAAGTAGCTCCGTTATCCAAGTATATATACCTCATAATTTTACCTCTTTTATTAAATTTTTATCACCGTAACCGGCAATCATAACCTCATTATATTGATAACAAAAATTTAATACAACAACTATTCAGAATTTCTATAACTCAAGCGAAAAGTATAAGTATAATTTATTATTCTTTTAGTTTTGACCTTTTAATAAAAATATGGTATAGTTATTTAGAAATTTCAATACTTCTACGAGGTTGTTATTCCTAAGGGTTTATACTATGGAAGCAACCCGATAAGGTATGATTGGAAACGATTATGCCTCCCTTTTGGAAAGTAGAAATATAGCAGCTCCCAAAAGGTGGCTGTTTTTTTTCTGCTCAATATATTAGGCCGGTTACTACTACTATATACTTAAATCATATTTTAAAAGAATTAAAGGAGGAAAAAATGAGTAAGAAAAAAGTATTGTTATTGGCATTGGCAGTCATACTGATATTTTCAGTAGCGGCATGCAGCCCAAAGGAAGAACCTGATACAGGTCAAGAACCGGAAAACGGTCAAGAAAAAATAGGTGGGGAAATAATTCTGTCTACGACAACAAGCACCCAAGACTCAGGCTTGCTTGATTTCTTATTACCGGAATTTAAAAATGATACCGGTATAGAAGTAAAAGTTATAGCCGTAGGAACCGGACAGGCTCTACAAATGGGTAGAGATGGAGAAGCAGATGTGCTTTTAGTACATGCTAAGGCATCTGAGTTGGAATTCTTAGAAGAAGGTGCAGGAACAGAAAGGCATGACGTAATGTATAATGACTTTATATTAGTAGGACCCACCGGTGACACCATGGTAGAAAAAGGAGATAATATCGAAAAAGCATTATCAACTATAAAAGAAAAAGAATTAGTATTTGTATCCCGCGGTGATGACTCCGGAACACATAAAAAAGAATTAGCCATATGGAAAGCTGTAAACATCGAGCCTGCCGGCGAATGGTATTTAGATGCAGGAGCAGGAATGGGAGCAGTTCTCACTATGGCAAATGAGAAAGAGGCTTATACTATAACAGATAGAGCGACTTACTTGAGTATGAAAAATGATCTGGATTTGGAAATAGTTATCGAAGGCGATGAAAATCTGTTAAATCAATATGGTGTAATCCCTGTTAACCCGGAAGTCCTAGGGGATAAAGCAGATCAAATAAACCATGAAGGTGCTCTAGAATTTATGAATTGGTTGATTTCAGAAAGAGGACAAGAACTAATAAGTAAGTTCGGTGTGGAAGAATATGGGCAAGCTCTATTCGTACCTAATGCAAACTAGGTAATCAATCGCACAGAAAGGAGCCTTTATGGATTATATAGTAAAAGGTTTTAAAGACGCACTCAATTTATTAGTTAGTTTTGATAAGGAAGTATTCTCTATAGTTTCTTTATCACTGTTTGTGTCAATAACAGCTACCATAATTGGCTCCTTAATTTCTGTACCTCTATCTGTATATTTTGGAATCAAAGAATTTAGGTGGAAAAAGCTTTTTAGTAGAATTACTTATACAATGATGAGCATACCGACAGTTGTAATAGGTTTAGTAGTTGTAATTATACTGGCAAGGAAAGGTCCCTTTGGCAGGTTTGATTTATTATATACTAGAAAAGCTATGATTATAGCACAAGTATTGCTAGTAAGCCCTTATGTTTTCGGACTTACATATGGTTTAGCTAAAAGCCGCGGCGAAATAATCGAAAAAATAGGACTTGCCCTTGGAGCCAATAGGCTAGAAATCATCGTATTAATTATTAGAGAACTAAAAGTAGACATTTTAGTAAATGTTGCTACTTCCTTTTCAAGAGCAATATCAGAAGTTGGGGCGGTAATGATAGTCGGAGGTAATATTAAGCATCACACGAGAGTTATCACAACTACAATATCCATGATGAATTCAATGGGAGATTACCCCATGGCAATAGCTTTGGGAATTATATTAATTCTTATATCCTTCGTTATACATAGCATCATATATTCCTATAGCGAGGAGAAATAAAATGAATATAGAAATTAGGAACGTAGAAAAATACTACGGTGACAACCAAGTTTTAGATATTGATTACTTGAATATTGAAAAAGAAAAAATTACCGGAATTACAGGTCCTAATGGTTGTGGAAAAACAACTTTACTTAATATAATAGGCGGTTTGGATAAGGAGTTTTTAGGTGAAGTGTTTTACGATAATAATAAATTCAGCAAAAAGGTAAAACAAGCAATGACTATAGTATTTCAAAAACCTTACCTGCTAAAAAGGACTGTATATGAAAATATAGAATACCCTTTAAAACTCCGTAATATGAACAAAAAGGAATCCAAAGCAAAAGTTTTGGATGTGATGAAAAAATTGGAGATAACAGACTTAATGGATAAAAGAGGAAATAAACTCTCCGGGGGAGAATCACAAAAAGTAGCCTTAGCAAGGGCCTTAGTATTTAATCCCAAACTCCTTCTATTGGATGAACCTACATCAAACATAGATCCGGAATATATAGTGACTATGGAAAATGCTATTACACAATTTAATTTAAAAAATAAGGGTACAATCATAATTGTAACCCATAATATACAACAATCGGAAAGACTATGCCATGCTGTAATTAATATGAATAGAGGAAAGATTCAGACATAATATCAATCTATAAAAAGTTTCCTCACGAACCATGTGCATTTTCATTCTTTGCCTTTTCTATACTCTTTTTTCTTTTTCTTACACATTCCGTCAAAAGGTATTCTATCTGTCCGTTCATAGAGCGAAAGTCATCTTCTGCCCAAGCAGCAATTTCCTTATATAACTTTGGAGATAATCTTAAGGGGATTTGTTTTTTTGGTTCACTCATTTTTAATAAAGACTGCCGCTATTAACAATGGGCTGTGCATCCTTGCTGCCACATAGGACAACTAAAAGATTAGAAACCATAGCGGCCTTACGTTCCTCATCCAATGTTACTACATCATTTTCACTTAGTTTCTCCAAAGCCATTTCCACCATACCAACAGCACCGTCAACAATCATCTTTCTGGCATCAATAATTGCACTGGCTTGTTGTCTTTGCAGCATCACTGCGGCAATCTCTTGGGCATAGGCGAGGTAGGTAATGCGTGCTTCCAAAACGTCAATACCCGCATCTTTTACTTTATCTTGTATTTCCTTTCTAATACGCTCGGCTACCAGAGCACTTGAACCTCTTAGACTGCCTTCGTCCGGTTCTCCATCGCCTGTTGTATCAATACCGGGAGCGACATCATAAGGGTAAATTCGGACAATATTTCTGACAGCACTATCGCATTGAAGGGAAAGGTATTCTTTAAAATTATCCACATTAAAAACTGCTTTAGCAGTATCAACAACCTTCCACATTACAGCTATTCCAATTTCCACAGGATTGCCTAGAACATCATTAACCTTCTGCTTGCTATTATTCAGTGTCATAACCTTTAAAGAAATCTTCTTACTCGTTCTATCAGACTGAATAATATTTCCGTCTTTAGAAAAAACGAGTTTAGAAGGTGAGCCACTATCGACATCACCGCTTTGCCCCAGGCGTGTTTTAGCAGCAGGGTTAACAGCTACAGAAAAAGGGTTTACATAATAGAAGCCTTCTTCCTTCAGGGTACCTGAATACTTACCGAACAAAGTAAGAACCAAAGCTTCCTGCGGCTTTATAACTTTCAGCCCTAAAAAAGGAATGAAACCGATGGTAGCCCAAAGCGATCCTATTACTAAAAGAAATGTACCAAAGGTTTTATTATCTCGACTTGAAAGTAATGCACCAAGAATAATAGAACCGATTGCAACAATATAAAGAAAAATAAAGAGAATCAACGCAGGCATCCCTGCTTTTGTTTTCAAAGTTTTTTCTTTCATATACTTCACCCCACATATTATATTAATACCATAATGATATCATATTGATATACAAGAAGCAAGAATTAAAACATCTAAAAAATAAAAATAGTTCAAGAGAAGTAAAGACTTAACAAAATATTTTTATTGACAAGAGAAAATAAATGTGATTAAATAATAAAAACTTGTTAAAATTTATATTGCCATGATTGCCATGATGGAGAACGATGTTTATTGCAAAAAGTTATAGAGAGTCGGTACGTGGTGCAAGCCGATACTTTTGATAAATATGAATCCCTCCGGAGCTGCTCCTTTGAAATATATTATTAGCAAAGTAAAGGGAGCTGATTAGTCTCATTATCGACTTAGGTTTGTTTGAACTGAAAAAGGTGGTGCTTTTTATTTAGCACTATTAAGGTGGTACCGCGGGTAAACTCGTCCTTGAATGATTAGGGCGGGTTTTTTTGTTGCGAAAATCATGAAACAATAAAAAAAGACGGAGGAATAATATGCAATTATTAAAGAATCAAGTAATGCACGAAACAAGTGAGGTATTAGAGTTGTTGGATTTTGAAAAAGCGAAAAAGAATTTAGACAATGTGATAAAACCGACAGAACTTATCTATAGCCCTGTTTTTAGCAAGGAAAGCGGAATGGAGGTATATATTAAACCGGAAAATTTGCAGAATACCGGATCCTTCAAAATTCGCGGAGCTTATAATAAAATTAGTAAGTTATCTCAATATGAGCGTCGCAGAGGTCTTATCTGTTCCTCGGCGGGAAATCATGCCCAAGGTGTTGCTTTTGCTGCACAGAGGCTCAATGTTGAAGCAACTGTTGTCATGCCCAAAACGACTCCCTTAATCAAAGTTGAAGCTACTAAAAATTATGGTGCTAAGGTTATATTAGCTGAAGATTGCTATGATGATGCATATGCTGAGGCATGTAGATTGGAAAAAGAACACGACTATATATTCATACATCCCTTTGATGATTTAGATGTGATAGAGGGGCAAGGGACTATTGCTTTTGAAATATTAAAAGAGCTTAGTGATGTAGATTGTATTCTTGTGCCCGTTGGAGGAGGCGGATTGATAAGCGGTATTGCTATAGCTGCCAAATCTTTGAATCCAAATATAAAGATAATAGGTGTAGAGCCGGAAGGTGCAAACTCTATGAAAGAGTCAGTAGATAACAAGAGACTAATAAATTTAAAAAAGGTAAGTACCATTGCAGATGGTGTCGCAGTAAAAAAACCGGGGGCAATAACCTACTCTATCATAAGGGACTATGTAGATGATATAATAACAGTGACAGACTTTGAAATAATGGAAGCAGTCTTGCTTTTTTTAGAAAAGCATAAAATGATTAGTGAAAGTGCCGGTGCATTATCTCTTGCAGGAGCAAAAAAGATGAAAGGGTATAAAAAAGCAGTTTGTTTGGTAAGCGGCGGCAACATAGATGTTTTAACTATATCATCCATGATAAATCAGGGTCTTTACTCGCGCGGCCGCATATTTTGTTTTTCTGTTGACTTGCCGGATAAACCCGGGGAATTGTTGAAAGTATCAGAAATTCTTGCTAATCTAAATGCAAATGTAATCAAATTAGCTCATAATCAGTTTAAAGCTTTGAATCGACTAACTGAAGTTCAATTGGAGGTAACAGTTGAGACAAATAATTATGCACATATACAACGGATTATTTCTGAAATGGACAGAGCTAATTATAAGATTAAAAAAGTGTTTTAAATAACTACACAATGCAGATTTATAAAGTTATAATAAGAATATGGGTTCTTTGGCTTTAGATATAGAATTGTAAATTGGAGGCGTTTTTATGTGGTCAAGATGGGAAGTAAAAGCTTATGCAAGGAGATTTTTAAAGAAACATTATTTAAAGGCCTTTTTAGTATGCATTATTGTATGGGCTTTAGGAAGCGGCATAACCAGTAATACACAATGGGATAGACCAAAACATAAACAAAGACATACAATTATTGAAAATGATAAAATGATTTTAGGACTTAGAAATCCGGTTTTTAATTTTGGACTGAAAAAGATGGGTCTATCTTATAATTTTAAAGTATCAAGAAAAATGATACCTATGGTTTTTTTAATTACCTCTGCTCTTACTATTTTTGTTGGTAATGTTGCAGAGGTAGGTAAAGCAAGGTTTTTTTTGAATGGATTCAAGTATGATGATACAGATACAATAGATGTATTTTCAACATTTAATTCGGAAGAATATATTGATATTGTGAAGGTACAATTTTTAAAAAATCTTTATATTTTTCTATGGACTTTATTATTTGTAATACCCGGAATAATAAAATCTTATGAATATAGAATGGTTCCTTATATCATATCAAAAGAGCCAAATTTGACACCAGGTGAAGCAATAGGTAGAAGCAAGCTAATAACAGACGGACATAAGTGGAATATGTTTGTCTTGGATTTGTCCTTTTTGGGCTGGAATATTTTAGGTTCTTTGTTTTTCGGTGTAGGCAGTGTTTTTGTAATACCATATGAGGAAGCTTCCTTTGCAAGATTATATAATATTTTATCCGGTGAAGACGATAATGAAATTGATGTGGAATATGAAATAAACGGGTATTAAAATAAAATGAACAAAAAGATATTGTTTCGCCACTATCTTTTATATTTATCTAAACAACCTTTTTACTAATCCGGCGAAGGAAAGGGGTACTATTCTATTAAACAGGTTATTAGCTGCATTATATCCTGATTCAATAAGTTCTGCTTTAGCTTCGCCACTTAAATTAACATCTAATGTTGCAACATCTGAGACTTTTATATCCTCTATATAATTTATATCCGTTTTTGAATAACTTGGAATACCTATATCGTAAACCGATGAAATTATATTTTTTATTATATTAATTGGTGTTGTGAGACTATATATTTTTTTATCATTAGTAAAACGAAAGCCAATTGCGGGGTAAATAGAGTTATCAATAAGCCAATAGGGGAAAGTGTCAAAAACTCCCCCGTCAATCAGATAATGATTAATGCCCTTACGTTTAATTACTACGGGCTTGAAAGCAAAGGGTATACAAGTGCTGATACGAACTGCTTTTGCAACTTCAAATTCATCAGGATTTATACCGTAGTACACAAGGTCATCCGGCAATATTACACTTTTTATTCTGGTTGCATCAACGCAAGTCATTCTTATTTTATAGCCGTTGGGATTTTTTTTATCAATAAATCCATCCTTTAAATCTCCAAAAGTTCTGATACCTTTGTTGGCTAAAATGTCATACACCCATTTTTCAAGATAATCTCCGTCTAAAAGTGCTTTATCTTTAGAAAAAGAGATAATATTATTCAGAATGCTCTTAATGCGAGATTCGGCTTTCCTAACACTTATCCTGCCGGGGTTTTGATTATATAAATTAAAGACCGGAAGAGTATCGGGACTATTTATTAATGCCATAAATTCTTTGTGTTCTCTAACAACAGGCAAAGCGGCAGCCTCATTAATTTGTAGACTTTTAAGATCTAAAGTATCTACAACTTTTCTAAATTCACTGGAATCATAACCGGCTGCTTCTATAGCTATAGCAAGGGCACCCACGGATACACCGGCCATATTGCCCCAGTTTACGCTGTTTTCTTCACTTGATTTGAAAACACCGATATATGCAAAGCCTTTTACTCCACCACCGCCTAGTGTGAGGCCAAAGGTATCATTTTTATTTTCCATAAATATCTTCCTTAAAATAATTAAAGTTTTCAAACCTAACAGGACGGTTTAGATAGCCTAAAAATATAGGTTGAGAATTATGCCGGTAAGTATCTCGTAATCCTGCAACAGCTATTTGAATATTATCATGAGTTTTAAAGAAGTATTCACAGGTATTTGTATCTATAAAAGCAGTATAAATTGTATAATCGTATGTGCTTCGACTTGTAAGTATAGTCCCTTTAGGTATAGAAACATTACCTATTATGTGGAAGAAAGTCATTATTGCTTCTACCCTATTATTTGGTATGAGAGAATGAGTTTTCAAAAATGCAGTTCTAACAAATCTATCCGGGGAGGTAAAACTACCGGGCAGCAATGCAGTTCCTCCACCTTGACCAAATGGTGTTAGTTTAACATTTCTCCAAAAAGCTTCTTCATTCTGGGTTGAAGATATTTCAAGGTAATTTTTTAGGTTAGTCATATGCCATTTGAAATCGGGACTATTTGCCATAACACCTATGGGATTACTAAATACTTCCAGCCCATTTTTTGTTTGTTCTACCACTACACATTCGCCGGTTCTATCTGTAGCAATCCAATGCAAAGGTGCAGCAGTTTTAGTAACGGGATCCGGAGAGCCAACAATACAAACATCTTCCAGTAAAAGGTATATATCCTTTACAGACCTACATTTACCCAGAAGAAAGTGTAAAAAATCCAAAGATGAAATAGGTTCCTTTTTGGCTGTATCAAAATCTATGTCATAATTTGCATAACCGGCAAAATATAATGCTGCTGCAGCAAATCCTCTTTCATTAACACCATCAAAAAAACCTAGAATACCTTCAGTCTTTTGACCAATACCTATAAAGCTATAGGTATTGAAATATTCTTTTTTAGTATATGAATCATACCATTGATAATTTTCCGGCATGATATAAATACCCGGTTTTATATCATGTGAAAAGTCCATATTACGACCTATAAAATTTTCATTATAACTTGTTTGTAAAGTTAGCGCTGTGCACATAATTTCACTTCCTTAATACTTGCCTACGTTTTCCCAATCAGTAGAGATACCCGGATCCCCGGGATTCCAATCCGCAGGAACACCAAGACCGGTTATACGATTATATTGCAATGCTTGGATGAGGCGAATTATTTCATCAATATTTCTGCCAACCGGTTGGCCGTTAACCAGCCAACTTTGAATTCTACCTTCAGGATCAATAATAAAAGTGGCTCTGTAAGCAGCACCTGTTTTTTCATTTAAGACTCCATATCGTTTTGTCACCTCATGGGTCCGGTCGGAAAGCAGAGGATAATTGATTTTTCGACCACTAGGCGAGATTTCCATAAAGATTTTGTGGGAATAGACACTGTCTGTGCTGATAGCCAACGGTTGGGTATTGATTGATTCCCATTTATATTTCCTAGCAGCAACTGCTGCCAACTCTGTGGGTCAGACAAAAGTAAAATCCCCGTTGTAGAAGAATAGAACAATCCACTTTCCCAAATATTGGTTTAGGCTTATCTTTACTAGTTCACCATGTAGGACACCTTCCAGTGTAAAAACAGGGGCAGGATCCCCTATGTTAAAATAATCGCAGATTTTTGACCATTGTATTTGCAAAGGGCTTATAGGGTTATATGGGAAACAATCACAATAATTGTTATTTCTTTTTAAAGGAACGGTATAACTTTGAGTAACACAATTTTGAGAGTTGTAATATAAATTTTGTCTATCCAAATTGCATCATCCTTTCATAAATACTCATCTATAACTATAGTATTCGATTTAGATTAAGATGACACACAGCCTGACCGATTAGGCTTGGAATAAGTCGATTTTTATCAATCTTTTTCGTATAACAGGGCCTATAAAAGTAGCAATTGAAATTTTTGTAAGGTCACCGGGTATAAAAGGAATTACACCTGCTGCAAAGGCTTGAGCTGTTGATATATTTGCTTGATATGATAACCACATGGAACCAAATATATAACATACGGACATGCCTAATACCATACCTATAAAACACATATACCATTTATCGAAATATTTATCAATAAAAAAGCCGGAGATTAATGCCGTAAATATAAATCCGATAAGGTAACCGCCTGTAGGTCCAATTATTTTAGATGGACCACCGCCAAAACCTGAAAAAACAGGAAGGCCGATAAGTCCTATAAGCATATAAATGATATAGCTCATGGCGCCTTTTTTCATCCCAAGGGCATAAAGAGAAAAATATATAGCTAAATTGGTAAAAGTGATAGGAACTACACCGATTGGTATTGATAGAGGACCTAATATACATATTACTGCCGCCATAACTCCGATAATCGCCATTCTGTATATATTGGTTTTGTTTTCCAAGATATCACCTCATTTAAAAATTGCTTAGCCCTTAACAATATAGCAACATTTGCTTTTGCTGTGATATGGGCAAAATTTTATAACATATTGAAGTATATATGAAAAAAAGTCAATTGTCAACCCATGAATATAAAACGGTTAACGAAGGGGTAAAGTGGTTTGGGAAAATGCGCAGAGTAGGCATTACAAAAAATAAGCGCAAATAAGGGAATATGGTATAATTATAATTAATAAATACATCAAATTTATACCTTGGAGGTAAACCATGGGGAAAAAATATATTATGGCTCTTGATCAGGGAACTACCAGCTCTAGAACAATAATTTTTGATAAGGCAGGTAATATAGTAAGCAAGGCTCAAAAAGAATTTCAGCAAATATATCCAAAACCCGGATATGTGGAACACGATCCTATGGAAATATGGGCTACTCAATATGGTACAGCGAGAGAAGCCCTTGAGATTGCCGGTATCAGAGGGGATGAAATTGCAGCCATAGGTATAGGTAATCAAAGAGAGACAACAATAGTGTGGAATAAAACTACGGGAAAACCAATATATAATGCAATTGTATGGCAGTGCAGAAGGACAGCAGATATCTGTGATAAGTTGAAAGCAAAGGGTTTGGAGGATTACATAAGGGATAGCACAGGATTAGTGGTCGATGCGTATTTTTCCGGCACAAAAATTAAATGGATACTGGATAATGTGAGGGGTGCAAAAAGGATGGCAGAAGATGATGAGTTGTTATTCGGTACGGTAGATACGTGGCTTATATGGAATTTGACGAGAGGGAAATTACATATAACTGATTATTCTAATGCTTCAAGAACAATGCTATACAATATTAAAGATTTGAAGTGGGATGAAAGAATATTGAAAGCCTTGGATATACCTAAGCAAATTTTACCGAAAGTAAAGTTTTCTTCTGAGATTTATGGATATTCAGATAAAAATATTTTCGATGGCAAGGAAATACCTATTTCCGGTATTGCCGGAGATCAACAGGCTGCTTTATTCGGACAGAACTGTTTTGAACCGGGAATGGCGAAAAATACTTATGGGACCGGTTGCTTTATGCTGATGAATACAGGAAAAAAGCTAGTGATATCAAAAAATGGATTGCTGACTACAATTGCATGGGGCATAGATGGGAAGGCAGAATATGCATTAGAGGGAAGTATTTTTGTAGCGGGAGCGGCAGTACAATGGCTTAGGGATGAATTAAGGCTTATAAGAACCGCTGCAGAATCTGAATACTTTGCGACAAAAGTTGCAGATACCAATGGTGTTTATGTAGTGCCTGCATTTGTAGGAATCGGTGCTCCGCATTGGGATATGTACGCAAGAGGTGCTATATTAGGGCTGACAAGGGGAGCAAAAGCAGAACATATAATTAGAGCCACCTTGGAATCAATAGCTTATCAGACTAAGGATGTTTTAAAGGCTATGGAAGAGGATTCTGATATCAGGCTTAAAACTCTTAAAGTAGATGGCGGCGCTGTTGAAAACAACTTTTTAATGCAATTTCAAGCAGATATTTTAAATACGGTAGTAGAAAGACCAAAGGTCATAGAGACAACAGCACTAGGGGTAGCCTATCTAGCCGGTCTGGCGATTGGATTTTGGAAAGACAAAAATGATATTTTGGACAATTGGCAAATGGATAGAGTTTTTGAACCTTCAAATAAGAATAGTAAAATAGAAGAACTTTATAAAGGGTGGAAAAAGGCAGTTAAAAGGTCACTGAAGTGGGAGCCATAGGTTTTTAAAATAATATATTATTAAAAACTTATTAGTTTAATTATGGGAATAATTTAACATAATCCAATTATATATATAATCATATACATCTTTTTTATTTGTTTCATTTAAAATCTCATGCCTACAGTCTTCGATTAATCTAAGAGTTACATTTTCCATGTTCAGACTTTTATATTGCTCATATAATTTTTCTACTAAACGGCCGTACTTGCCTATGGGATCCATGCTGCCTGATATTATTAAGATTGGCAATGATTTTGATATGTTTTTCATCTTTTTAGGTTTGTATAGGTTTTTCAAACCGCCAAAAAAATTATAATAAAAGTCTATAGGGGATATATATCCGCAAAGCCTGTCCTTAATATAATCATCAACTATTTTTCCATCATGGCTTAGCCAGTCAAACTCCGTTTTTCTTTTTTTAATTCTTTTATTATACGAACCAAAAGTTAACCTATCAATTAGCTTTGCTTCTTTCCTATTATCGAATAATTTGTTTTGCATACTGGCCAGTATATAAGCTGCTTTCACATCAATACCGCTTTGTTTTGCAGAACCGGATAGTATTAATCCATCAATTTCATTTGAATAATGCACTATATATTCTTGGGCTATAAAGGATCCAAAGCTGTGAGCAAATATAAAAAGGGGGAGGCCGGTATAATTATTTTTTATTAAATCAGAAATAATTTTTGTATCTTCTACTATATTATAAAATCCGTTTTCACCAAGAAATCCGGGTGTTTCAGTGTTTTTTAACGTCATACCATGGCCTCTATGATCATTTCCATAAACTAGAAACCCTTTTCCGTTTAAAAAATTTGCAAAATCATTATATCTAATGGAATACTCGGCCATCCCATGAAATATTTGAATGACACCCTTGGGATTAGCAACATTATCCCATATCCTTAAACAGATTCTTACGTCATTTTTTCCTTTAATAAAAGTTTCTTTATAAGTATTCATTCTTTAACCTCATTTTAGTTAAATTATATGTTGAGGTAAGTATAAGTACAAACCGTTAAGTTTAATACTTACTTTCTTATTTAAAAGTATATAACTCGGATTTAAACTTAAGTAGCTAATATTTTTAAATTATATAGGTTTTTATGCAGGTACTATTTCAAAAGTTACATTAGGTAATAGGCTCCTTAAATATTCAGCAATATCGGTTTTATTTTTATTCTTGCTTTTAGGTGCTTCACCTAAAATAGCATGAGAAACATTGTTTTCTTTTGCAAAACTAATAATTGTATCAACAATATTATTAGAACGTAAAACAGCCATATCTGCTCCGGCATTTTTTGAGGCTTGATAAAGACATTCAAGGGCTTCACTTTCATCAGGATTTCCTAAAAAATTAGTTCCTGTCTTAGCCACATGCACTACGTAAAGCTTTCCATTCAAGTCACTGGCCATCTTTTTTCCAAATTCTATTAATCGTTCACAGTTTTTTTGCCTTGTCACACAAACCATCACATTATTATTTAACACATTTTGACTCCTTTACAATTTATTATAAAAGCATTAATCTCTATGCATTATCATTATAATAAAGTCGGGATTAAGGTGCAACAGATAATAGAAAATAAGTAAAAGACTATTGACAAAATAAACATAATGTTATATAGTTAATTACATAGGTAACTAACCAATGGTGCGGGGAGGTGTTTTTATGAAAATGCTTTTAGATGACAGTAAATTAATTTATATTCAGATTGCTGATGCTATTTTAGATGATATTTTAAAAGGTTCACTAAAAGAAGATGAACAAGTTTATTCGACAAATCAATTTGCCAAGCTTTATGGTATTAATCCGGCTACAGCGGCAAAGGGGATTAATCTGCTTGTTGAAGAGGGCATATTATATAAGAAAAGAGGTATTGGTATGTTTGTGGCGGCAGGGGCTAAAAGCATGATAATTAACAAAAGAAGAAAACAATTTGTAGAGGAATATATTTTTAAGCTTATGAATGAGGCGAAAAAATTAAACATAACCAAAGAAGAACTTATAAACCTTATTAATAAGTATGAAAGGGGAGAAAAAAGATGACTTATATTATAGAATGCGAAGATATCTCAAAAAGCTTTGGAAAAACAAATGCTTTAGTGGATATTAATATAAAAATTCAAGAAAATAAGATTTACGGCTTGCTTGGCCGAAATGGTGCAGGCAAAAGCACTCTTTTAAATATAATAGATGCTCAGATGTTTCCAACTACAGGAGAGGTAAGAGTATTTGGAGAGACTCCTTTTGAAAATAAAAAGGTTTTGGAAAATATATGCCTTGTTAAAGAAAGTGGGATGTTTTTAAAAGACTTGAAAGTAAAAGATGCTATTTACCTGGCTTCTTTGTTTTATCCAAACTGGGATACCGGTTTTGCTGAGAGGCTTTTGGATGAATTTGAATTAGATAAGAATAAACTGTATAAGAATCTTTCTTTAGGGATGAAGTCACAATTAAGTATAATTGTCGGTTTATCCGGACGCAGTCCCTTAACAATTTTTGACGAACCTTATATAGGTCTAGATGCTCCTGGAAGGCAATTCTTTTATGATATTTTAATGGAAGATTATATGAATAACCCTAGGACTATAATATTGTCCACACACTTAATTGACGAGATAAGCAATATGTTAGAGGAAATTATTATACTTCATAAAGGTAAAGTTAAAATTGAAGGTAATGCTGATGAAATAAGGAATAAGGCATTTTATATTAGCGGTGATAAAATGCAAGTAGAAAACTTTATTAAATTCAAAAAAGTATTGCATGAGGAATGTATGGGCGAAAATATGTTGGCAGTAATATATGATAGCTTATATGAAAAAGAAAAGGCGGAAATATATTCTTCAGACTTAAATATTAGTTCAATTCCCATGCAGCAACTATTCATATATCTAACCGGCGGTAAAATGGTTAAAAGGGGTGTAATTAATGAATAAAATAATACCACAATTAAAAATGCATTATCTTAATAATAAAAAATCGCTTATAATATTTTGGACAATTATGATTAGCATATCCTTATTAGGAATTTCACTGGCTTTATACCTTAGAAGTAGAGGTATCGAAGGCAGTGTTACAACAAATAACTCAGCAGCTATAATAATATTTGCTGCAATTGCAAGTGCCGTATCTTATAGCGAAACATTTCCTTATGTTATAAGCATAGGGTGCACACGAAAAGACTTTATATATGGTTTTATCGCATATTGTATATCTTTATCACTGGTTATGTCGCTGGCTTTTAATGTTTTAGTC
>JALNWH010000032.1 GCA_023230985.1 Bacillota bacterium | reverse complement strand
CACCCAGTGGTATGGATTTAGTTTGTGTACCTGCCTTTACGGATATTGATATTGAAGGCGAGGAAAGAACTGCAATTAAATTAATCATAAGTCCAAGATAGTTTAAAAACAAAAGCACTTTAAGTGCTTTTGTTTTTATTGTGAACTAAAATGTGATAAGATGTGTATAAAAGTGTTAATAGGATGATAGACATGCAATATGCCGACTTACATATACATACTACTGCATCAGACGGTGTACTAGCACCGAAAGAGGTATTGAAATGGGCTTTTAAAAAAGGCCTTAAAGCAATTAGCATTACAGATCATGATACGGTCAGTGGTATGACTGAGGCTTTAAGTATAAATAAGCTTACAGATTTAGAAATAATCCCCGGTATAGAATTAAATTCAGAGCATAATGATGAAGAGGTTCATGTTCTTGGATATTATTTTAATTACAACAATAAAGGTTTTTTAGAAAAGCTAAGAGAAATACAGCAGTTTAGGCATGACAGGGCAATTAAAATGATAAGAAAGCTAAATCATTTGAATATTGATATAAATATTGATGAAGTAAAGTATATTTCAAATGGTGAAAGTGTTGGAAGACCACATATTGCACAAGCTTTAATTAACAAAGGCTATGCTAAAGACATTAAAAGTGCTTTTAAAGACTATATAGGTATTGGCTGCCCTGCTTATGTAGGCAGATATAAACTTTCAACCAAACAGGCTATAATGATGATAAATGATGCCGATGGAGTTCCGGTTTTAGCACATCCGGGCTTACTAAAAGATGAATCCAAATTAAATGATATTTTAGATCAGGGTTTTTCAGGTATAGAAGTATACCATTCTAAGCATGATAATAAAACGGTAAAAAGGCTAAAAGATTTTGCTAGGGAAAAAGGGCTGTTAATAACAGGCGGCTCTGATTGTCATGGGAAGCCACATAATAACGAACCTATACTTGGCACTGTAACAATAAATTATAATGAGTTTTCTCTATTAAAACAATTTGCCGGAAAATAATGATTTGAAATACTTTTAAATCTGTTCACTTTTTGTTCACTTTTGTTTTTAAGATTGGCAGGGGTAGCAGGAATCGAACCCGCAACCAACGGTTTTGGAGACCGCTACTCTACCAATTGAGCTATACCCCTACGCACAATCTTTATTATATAAAAGAAAATATATTATGTCAATAAGTTTGAAGAATACTTATTAGTTACAGTATTACGGCATATTAATATTTGCTAAAGATTACGTTGTGGAAAGACTTAAGGTCTGTTAGCATAGTTGAGGACATGTGACAGACCAAAGCAACTACCAGTATATGGAACACATGAGGAGAAGAAGAGAAGACCGTGTTGTCTCCTATAAAAAAAATTTATTTTAAATATGTTTCTAATTAAAAGATTTATAAATATCTAAATATTTTTTTGAAAATGCTTGATTATAAAAACAATGTATTAAATATAGATTTTTAATAACTAAGTTAAAATAATGATAATTTGATAAAATTTAAAATAGTTGATTTAAAAAGAGGATTTTCAAACATTTTGTAGAATAATGTAATTGCGCTAAATAACCATTTAGCGCAATTCAATCAAAAAATGAGGTGAAATAGATGAGCGAACTCCCTTCTTCAGCAAAAGATTTCATTATTTATATGGAAGCTATAAAAGGAAATTCAAAAAAAACTGCACAAGCCTATTCTTACGATCTTACGCTGTTTTTTAAATATATGAAAATCAAAAAAAATGTTGTTAAAGAAAATACTGATTTTAAAGATATTAGGATTGATGACATTGATAATTATTTTTTAAGTACTATCGGTTTAAATGACTTGTATTCTTTCATTTCCTATTCTGCTACTGAAAGAAATAATTCTAATTATGCAAGAGCCAGAAAAGTTGCATGCTTACGTTCTTTTTTTAAGTATATACATTCAAAATTAAAAATTATTGATAAGAATCCTGCTATTGAATTAGAACCCCCAAAGATTACAAACAAACAACCTGTTTATCTAACTTTAGATGACAGCAAATCACTTTTAAAAAATATAAAGGGAGTTAATATGAAAAGAGATTATGCTATATTTACTCTTTTTTTAAACTGCGGTCTTAGATTGTCCGAGTTAGTAAGCATTGATATTGATAGTATTATAGGCGATACTTTAAAGGTAGTAGGCAAAGGAAATAAAGAACGTGTAGTTTATCTTAATAGTGCCTGTATAAACGCTATTAATGAATATTTACAAGTTAGAGACAATAGCGGCATTAGTGCTGACGATAAAAAAGCATTATTTATTAGTAGAAATAAAAGAAGAATCAGTCCAAGAACTGTACAAGTAATCGTTAAAAAATACATTAAAGCTGCCGGCTTAGATGATAAAAAGTATTCAACACATAAGCTTAGGCATACAGCCGCAACTTTAATGTACAAGCATGGGAATGTTGATATTAGAGCATTGCAACAAATATTAGGCCATAAAAGTGTAGCGACCACTCAAATTTATACCCATATTGATGACGAAAGATTAAGGCAGGCGATAAAATCTAATCCATTATCTAATGAATAATTTTTAACATAGGATGGTGTTTGTATGTTTAACTTTTTAACCAATATTATAGCTTTTTTTATATTTATTATATCAATATTAACGGAGTTTATAATATCTTTATTTCTCGATATTGACAGAAACTTTCTTTTCCTTATAACAACGGCTGTTTATTCTATTTTTATTATTTATCAAATTATTATAACTCTTTATTATTATTACGAATTAAATAAAGCAAAGGAAATTATAAATGAGATAATTAATAGTATTAAAGGAATTCCGATAGTTAATAAAGACGAAAGAATTATAATTAAATGGGATCTTATCTTTAAAGATTTAACTGATAATAAAAATTATAATTTATATGATAAAATTGTGAGATTTAGAACGAAAAAATTAAATCAATATATAAATCAGCACCCTTCTATTCTCTTTGATAACACATTTATGAAAGAATATGCTTATAATAAGAGTCTAAAGTCTTTTGTTTCAAAAGAAGATGCTGATAAAGAGAAAAACAGCAAGTTTAATATTGACGAAAATATTGAGAAAAAGATTTTCATTAACGATATAACAAATCAAAAAGTTACTTTTACTAATTATAACTCGTCTATAATTATAGACATGATACTGGTAAATGAATATGAACCATCTGATTATAAAAAGTTAAACGTAGAACCTAATCCCTTATACGATGGTTTTTCAGTTAATATGTATTATAATAAAAAGAAATATACTGTTATACCAAGGATAGTTTTTTATGGTAAGAAAATTGATAAAAGTAAATGGTTTTTTGATAATATTGGATTATTCTATGAGATAGCTAATAGTTTTATTGAAGGAGATAAGGAATTAAAATATGAATTAAATGAAAGAATCCTTTCTAATTATATTGAAAAAATACCTAAAGGCTTTTATTCATATAAACCCACAATATTATTTCATTCTTTAGTAAAGAAATCTTTAGTTTTCAAAAATATTGACTTTGATAAAGACCCGGCGACTATTAACTGTAATATAGAAAACGATAGCAATTCATTTGAAGTTATATTGGAAACATTGGAAAAAGGTGATGAAGATGAAAAAGAAATAATAGAATTCAACAAAACAGTAGCTGTTGGTACTTCTTATGAACCTATACTTGTTGTATTTGAAAACTTGCCTCAAATAATAAAAAACATAGAGCTAGTTATTAGCGGAAAAGATATAGATAATATTGTATTCTAATTATTATAAATTGGAACATATAGTATATCTCCCGGATACAATGTCAGTGTTTCCAGTTTATTTAATTGTATTAAGTTGTCTAAATAAAGCCGGACATCCATATTGTTTGGTGCATATTTTACAGATATATGCCATAATGTATCTCCGGAACTTACATATATGGGTTCTATGGCAAAATCGGGTATGTCTTTTGCATTTACTTTAAATACGGGCATCATTGTAATTATAAAAACCATAAATATAGTTACAAATATTAGAAATCGAATTTTATCTACGATTATATACTTCTTCCTTTTTATCTTCATTTTACTACACCTCCTATAAAGAGAAAGTTTAAAGTCACGTTCATCTGAGAAAAGTTTTACCATCACAAGAACATACGTTCTATTACTTATAATATACGAACATATGTACGATGTCAATACTTTTTTAACCTTTTACGAACATTTGTTTGATTTATTATTAATTATTGTGATATAATCATTTCTAGAAATGCCTATATTAACTATTTAAGGTTGTGTTAAAATGAGTTTTGATAATTTGAACAAAAAGCAATTTGAGATACTAGAATTCATAAAAAGAGAATTGAATAAAAAAGGCTATCCCCCATCCCTCAGAGAAATATGTAAGGCAGTTAATTTAAAATCAACTTCTACAGTACATGGGCATCTAGAAAGACTTGAAAAAAAAGGTTTTATCAGGAGAGATGCTACAAAACCTAGAGCTATAGAAGTTTTAGATGGAAGTAGTTTTACATACTTTAAAAAAGAATTAGCTGAACTTCCGGTTGTAGGTAAAGTTACAGCAGGCCAACCGATACTAGCCCAAGAAAATATTGAAGATTTTTTTCCAGTGCCTGTTGAGTTTGTTGGGAATAATGCTTCATTTATATTAATTGTAAAAGGTGACAGTATGGTAGATGCTGGTATATTTGATAAGGATTATGTCATTGTTAGCCAACAATCCTATGCAAATAATGGGGATATAGTAGTTGCGCTTTTGGATGATGAGGCTACCATTAAAAGATTTTATAAAGAAAATGGCTACTTTAGATTGCAACCAGAAAATAAACTTTATAAGCCACTAATTGTAGAAAACCTCATAATTTTAGGAAAAGTCATTGGTGTATTTAGAAAGATTTAAATTAAAACTGTATACGTTAAATAGATAATAATTGGTTATCCATTAATTTTTGTAATGCATGCATTAAACCTATTTTTACATGATCGTAGGATGTTCCCCCTTGTAAATAACCTATAAAAGGCGGTTTCATTGGTGCATCTGCACTAAGTTCTATAGAAGAGCCTTGTACAAATCCGCCTGAAGCCATAATAACTTGTTCGTTATAACCCGGCATGTCCCAGGGTTCAGGTACCACAAAAGAGTCTACGGGAGAACCTGATTGTATTCCTTGGCAAAATAAAACTAACTTTTCCTTATTTCTAAATTTTATTGCTTGAACTATATCACTTCTTTGTGAACTATATAAAGGGTTAACTTCGTATCCAAGAGAATCAAATATTTTCGAACAAAGTATTGCACCTTTTAGAGCTTCTGATACAATCTGAGGTGCGATAAATAAACCTTGAAATAGCAATCGATTAAATCCTAAAGTAGCACCGCCCTCCTTACCGATTCCCGGTGCTATTAATCTATTTGCTGCTAATTCAACTAAATCTTTTTTACCTGCGATATAGCCTCCTGTTGGTGCAATGCTCCCGCCTGGATTTTTTATTAACGATCCGGCAATAATATCTGCACCTACAGCTGTAGGCTCCATAAATTCCACAAATTCACCATAACAATTGTCAACCATACAGTATATATTTGGTTCTATTTTTTTTATGAAAGATATAACCTGTTGGATTTCATCTATAGTTAAAGCCTTACGCCAGTTATAACCTGCTGATCTTTGCATAAAAATCATTTTGGTCTTAGAATTAATGCTGTTCTTTATAATGTTAAAATCAAATTCATTATTATTATAAGACTCTATTTGTTTATATGATATATTATAATTTTTTAAGCATCCTGCAGGTTGACTGCTAATACCTATTATTTCATCTAGGGTATCATAAGGCTTGCCTGTAATTGAAAGCATTTCATCGCCCGGTTCTAATAGTCCAAACAAGCAGAGGCTTAATGCGTGGGTGCCTGAAACTATATTTGTACGTACTAAAGCATCCTCACTATTGAAAATGTCAGCAAAAATATTATCCAAAGTATCTCTTCCAATATCTCCATAACCATATCCAGTAGAAGCATTAAAATGTATATCACTAAGATTATTTTTTTTCATACTATTAAGTACCTTATATTGGTTAAATTCCCTAATCTCATTAATATTTTTAAATTCATTTTCTAAACTATTTTCACATTTGATTATTAAATCAATGATTCTTTTATCTATATTAATTTTATTATTTAAGAAATTATAAGTAGTATTATGCATCTTTTACTCCTTTAAAATTATTATATTCAAATGTTCAGTTATATTAAAGCAAGATTAAGTGGTGCTAAGAAGCCTTAACTTATATAAAATGGTAGTTCTAAGCTAGAACTGTTTATTCGTTTTTCATCGGTTTTTCAGTAGCAGTAAGATTTACCGGTTTTTGTGGTATCAATGTCGATATAGCATGTTTATATACTAATTGCTGTTTACCCTCAGAATCTAAGATAATAGTATAATTATCAAACCCTTTTACTATTCCCTTTAGTTGAAATCCATTAACCAAAAATATATTTATTGGAATATGCTCTTTTCTCACCTGATTTAAAAAAGTATCTTGTAGATTAGTTACTACTTTATTCAAATTAACCCTCCTTTAAAGAAAAAAGACATGTAATCTTTCTAGTCTTCCTCTTAAAACATATTATTATATTATATTAGATAATTATTCTATATTGAATCAATTTTTCCTGCAAAAAACCTTATGATATTTTCAATGATGTCTTTTGGATAAACATACCCCTCAATATTTATCCAAAAAATTCTGGGATCAGCTTTAAACCAAGTTAATTGCCTTTTAGCATAACGTCTTGTATTTCTTTTAAGCAGATCTATCGCCTCCGCCTTTGACATCTCGCCTTCAATGTAGCATATTATTTCTTTATAGCCAAGTGCCTGCATAGCGACTAAATTCTTTTCATAACCTAAGTTTAATAGATTTTTCACTTCACTAATCAAGCCCATATCAATCATTTTATCTATCCTTAAGTCTATTCTTTTATATATCGTATCTCTTTTTGCATTTAAACAAATATAAGCAAAATCATATTGACATGGTTTTTTTCTTGATTCTATCTGGAAATAAGAAATTGGTCTGCCGGTGTGTTTATATACTTCCAGAGCTCTGGTGATCCTTCTTATATCATTTGGATGTAGTTTTTTATATGAAATAGGGTCGATATCCTTAAGCTTTTCGTGTATGTATTTGTTTCCTATGGTTTTAGCTAAATTGGCAATGTGTTTTCTATAGTTTTCATCAACAATTGAATCTGTAAAATCAAGATTATCAAGCAAAGATTTAATATAAAGTCCTGTCCCCCCTACTATTATCGGCAGTTTATTTTTTGTGTTGATTTCTTCTATATAATTTTTTGCTTTCTTTTTATAAAGTGCAACACTAAACTTTTCATCAGGGTAGACCTCATCTATCATATAGTGCTTAATCCCCTGCATCTCTTCTTCAGATAATTTCGCAGTTCCTATATTTAAATACTTGTACACCTGTGCTGAATCAGCTGAAATAATTTCACCATCGAGAGATTTTGCAACTTGTATAGAAAGGTCACTTTTGCCAATCGCTGTGGGCCCGGAAATGATGCAAATCCTTTGTCTCATTTTATCACCTTTATAGTATTCTTTTAAACTTTTTTTCCAACTCATATTTACTCAAAGAAATAATAGTAGGCCGTCCATGAGGGCATGTATATTTAAACTTGGTTTTATACAGCTCTTCAATCAGTTTAATCATTTCATCAATTTTTAAATTATCTCCCGCTTTTATTGCACTCTTGCATGCAATTTGCAACAATGCCTTCTCTTCAATTTCATCAATATTTTCTTTAAGACTTTCTATAGTATCGAGTAATTCTGATATAACAGTACCCGAACAAGGATGTCCCATTATTATAGGTACTTGTCTTATAGCAATAGTATTATCACCAAATAATTCAATATCAAATCCTAAACTATCAAACAATTGTATACTGTAATTAATATTATTCATTTCTTTTGCACTTAATTCTATTATCATTGGAACCAAAAGTGCCTGCTGCACTATTTGCTTCTCCTCTTTCATCTTTAAAAGATCTTCAAAAATTATTCTTTCATGGGCTGCATGTTGATCTATAAGAAAAAAATTATTATCGTTTTGGCATAGTATATAAGTGTTAAAAAGCTGCCCAATAATTTTTAACGGACGGTGCATATCTCTACTATGTTCTAAGTCCAATTTTTTATCAGCTTCAGTATTAAATCGAGGTAATAATTCATTAAAAACTTCATTTACACCGTTAAATCTATTATTATTTTCCTTTGGAGGTATAAAATTCGACAAAGCAGTTTCTTTTATTATACTGTTATTATCATCAACAAAACTATTTTTATAACTAAGATTTCGGCTTGTTAATGCATTATTGGCTACATAATAAATAATATTAAAAATGCTTTTATTATCTGAAAACTTGATTTCTGCTTTTGTTGGATGGACATTTACATCTATTTTTTCCGGATTTATACTAATATTGAGTATCGTAAACGGATATCTTCTATTCATAAGCAAAGATTTGTAAGCAGTTCTTATTGCTTCTTTTAGCATTATATTCTTAACTATTCTTTTATTAATAGAAAACATTATATAATTAGAATTTCCTCTGGATAGTTCAGGTTTTCCAATATATCCGCTAATGCTGATAAGTTCATTGGAGTACTCTACAGGTTCCATCAATTTCGCAGTTTTTATTCCATAGATGCTTTGGATAACCGATAATAAATCCCCGTTACCGGTAGTATGGAAAATTAATTTATCATTTGAAATATATTTGAAGGAAATATTAGGATTGCTAAGTGCAATCTTTTCCATAACATCAGTGATATAATTATTTTCCGTTATATCGCTTTTTAAAAATTTACGTCTTGCAGGTGTGTTATAAAATAGATTTTTTACTTTTACATTAGTACCTTTTGCATATCCAATCTTTTTTTTCTCAATAATCTTTCTGTTTTTAACTGAAATATAAGACCCGGTTTGTTCCTTTTCATGCTTAGTAGAAAGCTCAATTTCAGAAACAGAGGATATACTTGGCATAGCCTCCCCCCTGAATCCTAGTGTATCTATCTTTAAAAGGTCTTCTATATCCTTTATTTTACTGGTCGCATGCCTTGTAAAAACATTCTGTAAATCTTCTTCCATTATCCCGCATCCATTATCCGATACTGAAATAAGTGTTTTACCGCCATTTCTTATTTCAACGGATATAGAAGTAGAATTAGCATCAATGGAGTTTTCTACTAACTCTTTTATAATTGATGCAGGTCTTTCTATCACTTCACCTGCCGCTATTTTATTAATGGTATCCTCATTTAATGTAATAATATTACTCATGTATACACCTCCAATGAGTTATTCATGCATGAGTTTTTTCCTTATTTCATTTATAAAGTTAAGTGCTTGTATTGGGGTTATGTTTTGAATATCCAAGTCTTTGATTTCGTCAATAATATTGATATATTTAAAATTAAAAAGGTTCAGTTGGTTTTCATCTTCCTTAACAGTATTATTCTTTTGCCTTTTCTTTCTTACAAGATTTATCTGGTGTTCCATATCTGACTTATCAAGGATACTGAGAATATCAGCTGCCCTATCAAGTATATCCTCCGGGACACCTGCAAGCCTTGCTACGTGAATACCGTAGCTTCCGCTTATCGCTCCTCTTTTTATTTTTCTAAGAAAAATAATATCCTTTCCTTTTTCTTCTATTGCTATATAGTAATTCTTTAAACCTTTTAATTTATTTTCTAATTCTGTAAGTTCGTGATAATGAGTTGCAAACATTGTTTTGCACCCTAATCGACTTTTATTTGATATATATTCAATTGTTGACCATGCCAGGCTTAGTCCATCAAATGTACTGGTGCCTCTACCTATTTCATCAAGTATAATAAAACTCTTTTTCGTTGCAGAGTTGATTATATTTGCTAATTCCGTCATTTCAACCATAAAAGTACTTTGTCCGGAAGCCAAATCATCGGAAGCACCAACCCTGGTAAATATTCTATCAACTACTCCTATTTTTGCATAAGAAGCAGGGACATAACAACCTATTTGAGATATTAAAACGATCAAAGCAGTTTGTCTCATATATGTAGATTTTCCGGCCATATTGGGTCCTGTAATAATAAGAAGTCTATTGTCATTACAATCTAATAGTACATCATTAGGTATAAAACCGCTATCTAGGTTTTGCCGTTCTATAACAGGATGCCTACCCTCTCGTATTTCAATGCTTTCAAAACTACCTATTTCAGGTTTGCAGTAATCGTATTTTTCCGCTACTTCCGCAAAAGAACAAAAACAATCCAATTCAGCGATTAAGACAGCAGTGTTTTGAATTCTTTTTATATGCGATGAAATACCATCCCTTATATCTATAAAAACTTTATACTCAAGTTCTACCAATTCCTCATCTGCGTGCAATACCATTTCTTCCAGTTTTTTAAGCTCCGGAGTAATAAACCTTTCTGAATTGGATAAAGTTTGCTTTCTTATGTAGTTTTCAGGTACATTTCGAAGATTTGATTTAGTTATTTCAATGTAATAACCAAAAACTCTGTTGTAGCCTACTTTTAAAGACTTTATGCCGGTAATATCTTTTTCACTTTGTTCCAAGTTAAGTATCCACTGTTTGCCGTTTCTTGATATTTCAAAATACTTATCAATCTCTTCATTGTAACCCTCTTTTATTAAATTTCCTTCTTTTAACCCAAAAGGCGGATCTTCTTTGATAGAATTATCAATCATTGAAAATATATCTTCTAAGCTATCAAATTCTTCCGCGATTCTTTTTAGTTCGCTACTTTTAAAATTCTCTATTATTGTTTTTATAAATGGGAGGTTGATAATAGAATTTTTAAAAGATATCAAATCACGAGCATTAGCTATGCCCAATGCTATTCTACTGCTAAGGCGTTCTATATCTTGAATTTTCTTTAAATATGTCTTTATCTCTTCTCTAAGCATAAAATTGCTTAATAATTCTTCTACCGCGTTTAATCTTTTTATTATATCTTTTGGCTTTAAAAGAGGTTTTTCAATCCATTGCTTCAGTTTTCTTGAACCCATTGAAGTAGATGTCATATTTAAGACCGATAAAAGAGTGCCTTTTTTACTTCTATCGCGTATTGTTTCAAAAATTTCTAAATTTCTTTGAGTGTTTTGATCAATAATCATATAGTTAGTAATATTATAAAACCTAACTTTTATTATATTATTTAAAGCCGCCTTTTGCATTTCATCCAAATACATTAGTAAAGAACCACAAGCCAATATTAGCGCTTTGTCCTCCAGACCTAAGCTTTCGACGGATTCTACATTAAACTGTTTCCGTAATCTAGTTATTGCCTCCGGAAGTTCATAATATTTTTTATCTAATTGAACAGTATTTTCTATTGTGATTTTTAGGTCTTCAAGTTGAGTATTTATAATCAATTCGGAAGGGTTTATACGTGAAATTTCAGAAAAAATTAAATTACTTTGTTTAAAATCCGCAAACGTACAAAAAAACTCTCCCGTCGATAAGTCTACATAGGAAATACCAATTGAATTATCTAATGAAACGATCGACATAAGATAATTATTGGTATTTTCGTCAAGCATAACACTGCTTGTAACGGTACCGGGAGTTATAATCTTTACAACATCCCTTTTTACAATTCCTTTTGCTAAAGCCGGGTCTTCACACTGCTCGCATATTGCAACCTTATAGTTGTTTTCAATGAGTTTCGCAATATATGTTTCTGCAGCATGGTAAGGTATGCCGCACATGGGGGCTCTTTCTTTTTGACCGCAATCCCGGCCTGTTAAAGTAATATCTAAAACCTTTGATGCTGTTATTGCATCATCAAAAAACATTTCATAAAAGTCACCTAGTCTAAAAAAAAGAATTTTATCTTTATGTTTGTTTTTAATTTCAAAATACTGTTTCATCATCGGGGTAAGATTTTGTGTCATGTAATTCACCGCCTAAATACCAAGAATAAGCCTCTTTTACTTTAACGTATACCAATTCACCGGGAAGATTGTTTTCACCGCTAAAATTAACGATTTTACCTGTTCTAGTGCGACCCGTATAACGGTTTAAATTGTTTTTGCTTATACCGTCCACTAAGACTTCAACAGTTTTTCCTAAATAGGTATCGTTTATTTTTTTTGATATTTCATTTTGTATTTCTATTAATTTATCAAAGTTTTTATGCTTTTCTTTTTTTGTTATAGAATCTTTCATATCAAAAGCTGGAGTTCCTTTTCGTTTAGAATAAATAAATGTAAAAGCCTGATCAAATTGAACTTTTTTAACTATATCAAGAGTTTCTTCAAAGTCTTCTTCAGTTTCACCGGGGAAGCCTACTATAATATCAGTTGTTAAAGCAATATCAGGTAGTGCTTTTTTTATCTTTTCTATTTTATAAAGATACTCTTCTTTCGTGTATTTCCTATTCATAAGCTTTAGTATCTTGTTACTTCCCGCTTGAAATGGCAGATGCAAGTGTTCACATATTTTACCACAGTCTTTTATTGTATTAATCAGCTTGTCAGTTATATCTTTTGGATGCGAAGTCATAAATCTAATACGCTCAATACCGTCTATATTGTTTATATCTTGCAATAAATCAGCAAAATCATAGGGCTCAGAAAAATCCTTACCATAAGAATTAACATTTTGACCAAGGAGGGTAATCTCTTTATAAGAATCCAATGCCAGGTTCTTCACTTCTTCTATAATACTTTGCGGTTTTCTGCTTCTTTCTCTTCCTCTAACATAAGGAACAATACAATAAGAACAGAAGTTGTTGCAACCGTACATTATTGTCACCCAAGCTTTATGCTTATCTTTTCTAAATACAGGCAAGCCTTCAATAATTGTACTTTTTGATTCAATAACTTCTATAATAGTGTTTTTTTCGTTAAGTATTTTTTCTAGCAGTTCAGGAAATACATGAACATTATTAGTGCCAAAGATTAAATCAATATGTTTATATTTGTTTTTTATAGTATCAACAGAATGTTTTTGTTGCATCATGCAGCCACAAACAGCTATTATCATTTCCGGTTTTGATTTTTTTAAATTTTTTAAAGCACCAATATTACCATAAAGCTTCAATTCTGCATTTTCGCGTACACAACAGGTATTAAAAACAACCAAATCAGATTCATTTATATTATTCGTGTTCATAAAACCCATTTCGTTTAAAAATCCGCTTAGTATTTCTGAATCTGCGTTATTTAGTTGGCATCCATAAGTCACTATATGGTACAATTTATTTTTTCCGGTATTATTAAATTCTACAGCATTATTATTTCTAATTCTGGATATAATTCTATTTTGGGATTCCAGAATGTTTTGTTCTATATTTATTTTATTATTTATCATTAAATCTCCTCTTAAATTAATTTGACTTAGAACTCCAGTCTAAAATGTACACTTAAAATTATATTTAAATTAGTATACCTTATATAATATAAAGGCAATTATATTATATATTTGTTTTTTATATAATGCATTGCCTTTAAAATAATATTGCAAATACTTAAATAGTTAAAGTCCAGACGTTACTGTAGTTTCTCAATAGCTTATTATGTTTTCTATGGTAATTTCAAATAATAGTTTAATTTATTACGCTTTCTCCTAAATAAGCTTTTCGAACATCATCATTTTTTAGTAAATCTGAGCCTTTACCCTTATTTTTAATAGTGCCCGTTTCAAGGATATAACCGATGTCTGCTATTCTAAGAGCTGCATTTGCATTTTGCTCTATAAGCAATATTGTCACACCTTGTTTATGGATTTCCTTTATAATATTAAATATATCCTTTACTATTAATGGTGCAAGCCCTAAAGAAGGCTCATCCATCATTAAAAGCTTAGGCTTTGACATCAATGCTCTGCCAACTGAAAGCATCTGCTGTTCTCCCCCCGAAAGTGTTCCAGCAAGCTGCCAATTACGTTCTTTTAAGCGAGGGAATAAATCATATATGCGTTTCAAATCTTCTTTTATAACATCCTGATCCTTTCTAAAAAAAGCTCCCAGTTTCAAGTTTTCCAAAACAGTCAGATTAGGAAATACTCTTCTTCCTTCCGGGACAAGGGTAATACCCATTTTTATAATATCTTGTGTTTTTAGATTTAACAAGTCCACATCATTATAAGTTATCTTGCCGCTCTTAGGTTTTTCCAATCCTGTAATTGTTCTAAGAGTTGTACTTTTACCTGCACCATTTGCTCCTATAAGGGTAACTATTTTTCCTTCTTCTACTTCCAAAGTTATTCCTTTCAAGGCTTCGATACCGCCATATGCGACTACCAGATTTTCTATTCTAAGCACCTTCATCCACCCCCAAATACGCCTGTATAACTCTTTCATTATTTTGGATTTCATAAGGACTGCCTTTAGCGATAGTAATACCATAGTCTAAAACATAAATTTCTTCTGATATGTCCATTACAACCTGCATATGATGCTCTATTAATAAAATAGTCAAATCAAAATCATCTCTAATTTTTTTAATAAATAGGGTAATCTCTTCAGTTTCCCTTGGATTCATTCCGGCAGCCGGTTCGTCTAACAACAATATTTCAGGATTTGTGGCCAAGGCTCTTGCTATTTCAAGTTTTCGTTGCATACCATAAGGCAAAGAACTGGATTTCTCATTTTTAACATCAGATAGTCCTACTATTTCTAATAATTCTAAGGCTTTTTCTTTCATTAGTCTTTCTTCTTTTTTATACTTAGAATCCCTTAAAATCGCTTCGAAAACATTTGATTTTAAATGAAGATGATTAGCTATTAAAACATTTTCAAATACTGATAAATCTTTAAAAAGTCTAATGTTTTGAAATGTTCTGGCTATGCCAAGTTTAGTTACAATATGTGGTGCCAATTCAGTAATGTCTTTATCCTTAAAATAAATTTTTCCTTTTGTTGGTTTATATACGCTTGTTATCATATTAAATATGGTGGTTTTACCCGCACCATTGGGGCCTATCAATGCTATTATACTACCTTTATTTAAATTTAGATTAAAATCTTTGACAGCGACTAATCCCCCGAATTGCATAGTTATATCATCTGTTCTTAGCATTTCCATCTTAATCCCTCCTTTTTGCAAGCAGTTTTTTAGCTGACAACTTATCGAACATTCTATCCCAATTAAATTCGTTGGTGCCCATAAGTCCGTGACTATAAAATAAAACTACAAGCATTAGCATTAGTGAAAAAACTACCATTCTCATACCTGTTATGCCGGGAATGACAACAAACCCTAAATTAATTGATTGATCTAAAAATCTTAAAACTTCACCGGCAATAGTAACGATAAAAGCTGAAATAACTGTTCCTGTTATGCTGCCTATTCCACCTAGTACTATTATTAATAAAATATTAAAAGTAAGCGTAAATTTGAATAATGCAGGGTCAATTGTACCCAATAAATTTCCAAGCAGTCCCCCGCCAATTCCGGCAAAGAAAGATCCTATTGTAAAAGACAGTACTTTATGTCTAAAAAGGCTTATTCCCATACTTTCTGCGGCGATTTCGTCTTCTCTAATAGCTTTAAAAGCCCTCCCATAACTTGAGTTAATTAATAATAACATAAATATAATTGTAAAAATAGCAACACCAAAACTCCACCAAAGATTCGTTGTAGCAGGTATACCTTTTAGTCCTAAAGCGCCATTTGTTACTCTTTGAGCATTAATAATTACAATTCTTATTATTTCTGCAAAACCGAGGGTAGCTATGGCTAGGTAATCACCTTTTAATCTTAATGCCGGTGCACCTATTAAAAATCCGATAAAGGCAGTTAGCAGACCGCCGATTAACAGCGACGGAAAAAAGGGCAAAACTATATTACTCAATGGTTCAATAATAGGCTTTAAGAAAAAATTTTGCGCTTTAGTTGCAACAGGTAAAGTTAGCAAAGCAGTTGTATATGCGCCTATAGCCATAAATCCTGCATGACCTAAGGAAAAAAGTCCGGTAAAACCGTTAATTAAATTCATACTTAGTCCAAGAACAGTATATATAGCGCATAGATTTAGAATCCTTAATTTATATGCATCAAATCTAAAATGTGCATAAATTAAAAAAACAGTAAATACTAATAATGAAACAACAGTAAGGTAAATATCTTTTCTTTTCATAGTTACACCTTCTCCGATATTTTTTCACCCATTATACCAGTAGGCTTAAATAAAAGTATAAGTATTAACAAAACAAATGCAAATGCATCTCTATATCCTGTTAAATTAGGCAATAAGGCGACTAGCATAATTTCACCGACTCCTAGGATAAACCCACCTATTACAGCACCTGAAATATTTCCGATACCACCAATTACAGCTGCTATAAAGCATTTTAATCCGGGTATGACACCCATAAGAGGCTGTATTTGAGGAAATTTCAAACCCCACATCATACCTCCCACTGCTGCCAGCGCAGAGCCGATACCAAATGTAATAGTTATAGTTCTATCAATATCTATGCCCATGAGTCTAGCTGTTTCGTGATCTTTTGAAACCGCTCTCATGGCCATGCCTGTTTTTGTATGGTTTATTATATAAATCAAAATCATCAATAGTGCGACAGTAGTAACAGGTATAATAAAGAATAGTCTTTGGATGGATACAGTACCTATTTTAATTACTTTTGTAAATAATTCGGAAATAGGAAAAGCTTTTGGTCTGCCGCCAAATAAAATAATCGCAAGATTTTCCAGTAAAAAAGAAGCTCCTATTGCAGATATTAAGATAGAAATTCTCGGGGCATCTCGTAAAGGCCTATAAGCTAAGTTTTCAACCAACATACCTAGTGCAGTAGTAAGTATTATAGCTATAAAAAATGATAAATACCATGGCAAGTTGAATGAAACTACACTATAAAAAGCAAAATAGGTGGCCATCATAAATATATCTCCATGAGCAAAATTAATCAGTCTCAGTATCCCATAAACCATTGTATAACCAATCGCAATAAGTGCATAAAGGCTGCCTAAAGAAATCCCGTTAGCCATATGTTGTAATAACATCCCTAATGACATAAATTCACCATCCTTAAGTAAAATTTATAATTTGCTAGTATAAAAAGCATATAAAAAATTCACATATTAATGAGCCTCCATGTTTCTGGAAGCTCATATCAAGCTAACAATGAAAATGGGTTTTAGCTTGTCCTTATATTCCAACTAATTATACTACACAATTTTAAGAGATACAACACTACAAAACCATAACATTTTTTGTATTAGATGTCACGTTAAAGTTCAGACATAAAAATCAAATCAGTTATAACCTCATCTTTGACAGTTCAAGAAGAGTAAAAGCCTGACATCCATTGGCATATATGGACTTCAGGCTTTAGTTATAAAGTAAAATAGTGCACAATGTTATTAATTTTTTGTAAGTTTAAAAATAT
>JALNWH010000031.1 GCA_023230985.1 Bacillota bacterium | reverse complement strand
CTAATGAATGTTGCAACTCCTTTAATAGATAGATTTACTATTCCAAGAAAGTTTGGAGAGGTGAAGAAAAGTGCGTGATTATTTAAAACTAACAGGCATACTCCTTATAGTATGTATCGTTGCGGCAGGTGTATTAGGAGTTACAAATGCAGTCACATATGAAAAAATTATAGAACAGGCAATAAGAGAAAATGATGAAGCACGTAAAGAGGTATTATCGGAGGCGGAAGAGTTTAATAAAGTTGACGAAAATGGAATTAGTGATATTCTTTCAAAATCCAATTATGAAATAGTAACGGAAGTTTATGAAGGAAGGTCTCAAGGTCAAACTGTAGGTTATACTGTAAAAACTTCTCCGAAAGGATATGGAGGTACTGTAGAGATAGTAATTGGAATTGATATGGAAGGTAAAGTAAAGGGGATTAAAGTAGGGGAGAATTCAGAAACTCCCGGACTTGGTAAAAACGCAGCTACACCTAAATTCCAAGGGCAATTTGTCGGAAAAGATTGGGATGGCGGTGTTGTATTGATAAAAAACGGAGTTCCAAAAGATAACGAAATACTATCAATAGCCGGAGCAACGATTACTTCTACTGCTGTGGTCGAAGGAGTAAATACTGCTTTAGAACTGGTAGAGGAAATAACTGGTAATTAGAGTATAGCGGAGGTGAGGTCAATGAAATTATGGAAAGATTTTTCTAACGGAATAATTAAAGAAAATCCTACTTTTAGGTTGGTTTTAGGGACATGTCCTACTATGGCTGTTACTACTGCGGTTTTTAACGGTCTAGGTATGGGTATAGCAGTTATTGCAGTATTAATATGCTCTAATCTTATTATTTCTCTTATTAATAAAATAGTACCCAATGAGGTAAGAATCCCAATATATGTAGTAGTAATAGCAACGTTTGTTTCAGCTGTGGAAATGTTAATAAAGGCATTTTCTCCTGCTTTGGATAGCGCACTGGGTATATTTATTCCTTTGATTGTTGTTAATTGCATAATATTAGCGCGGGCTGAATCCTTTGCCTCTAAGAATCCCCCATTAAATTCCATAATGGACGGGTTAGGAATGGGAGTTGGCTTTACACTTGCTTTGGTGTTTATGAGCGGTGTGAGAGAATTATTAGGTGCAGGTACATTTTTAAACATGCCTATATTTGGGGCAGGGTTTGAACCGGCTTTAATATTAATACTTCCTCCGGGTGGATTTTTAGTATATGGTTTAGCAATAGCTTTATTTAATAAACTTATAGTTAAAAAGGCATAGGGGGGCAGAAGTAATGAAATTGATAATTATTGTTTTGTCTGCCATCTTTGTAAACAACTTTGTTCTTTCAAGATTTTTAGGCATTTGTCCTTTTCTAGGTGTTTCAAAGAAAGTAGAAACAGCACTGGGCATGGGTATTGCGGTAACTTTTGTTATGGCCTTGGCATCGGTAATGACTTGGATAGTTCAAATAGCAATATTGGTACCTTTAAAAATTGAATACATGCAAACGATAGCTTTTATCTTAGTAATAGCCGGACTCGTACAATTTGTTGAAATGGTTATGAAAAAAACAAGCCCGACTTTATATCAAGCATTAGGTGTATATCTGCCGCTTATAACTACAAATTGCGCAGTGCTTGGCGTGGCTATTTTAAATATTGAAAGTAAGTTTAATATTATGGAGACTTTATTAAACGGCATAGGTGGGGCTCTCGGATTTACATTGGCTATAGTATTATTTGCGGGAATAAGAGAAAGAATGGAACTTGCCCCTTATCCCAAAAGTCTCGAGGGTTTTCCCATAGCTCTTATAACAGCGAGTTTGCTTTCTATAGCTTTTTTAGGCTTTAGCGGCTTGCTTTAAATGAGCTGCTGATGAAAGAGGTGAGTTGCAATGATTAATGAATTATTATGGCCTACTGTTACACTGGGAGGACTGGCAATTTTTTTTGGCATTGTTTTAACTTATGCTTCTAAGAAATTTGAAGTAAAAACGGATCCCAAGGTTGAACAAATAAGATTTTTACTACCGGGTGCAAATTGCGGTGCTTGTGGTTATGCAGGTTGTGATGCCCTAGCAGAGTCAATTGCAGATGGTAGTGCTTCCGTTAGTGCGTGTCCTGTCGGCGGAACTGTATTAGCTCAAAAAGTCGCAGATATTATGGGCGTAACGGCTGAGAATAGTGAGAGAATGGTAGCTAGAGTGCTATGTAACGGTGATAAAGAAAACGCAAAGGAAAAATATATATATCAAGGGATAGAAGATTGCAAAGCGGCAGAAATGCTTGCAGGGGGTTCAAAAGGATGTAAATATGGTTGCACCGGATTGGGAACTTGCGAGAAGGTTTGCCCCTTTGATGCGATACATGTAATAAATGGTGTAGCGGTTGTGGATGAAGATAAATGTACTGCTTGTAAAAAATGTATAGAGGCCTGTCCCAAGAAGATAATTGCCCTTGTACCTGTTTCAAAAAAGGTTAGGGTTTTATGTAAAAATATTGACAAGGGTAAGGAAGTAATGGGCGTTTGTAAGGTAGGGTGCATTGGATGTCGCAGGTGTGTTAAGGCTTGTGAGTTTGATGCAATTATTTTTGAGAACAATTTGGCGAGGATAGATTATGAGAAGTGTACAAATTGCGGGGCTGCGCAGAGGTCTGTCCCACTCATACAATTCTTAATGAAGCAAAATAGAAAAAGCGGCTTTTGCCGCTTTTTTTAAACCTGTCATAATTACTGCACGACATTTGCGACAAAAGTTAGATACGTTAAGCAGGATTTCCTACTTGTATTATTTTATAAGTTGAAGTCGTAATACTAAAATGATAAACTGAAGGAGGAAGTTTTTTGTCGAAATCAACTTCAGTTGCAGCACCTAAAATAGGAGGGATTTTAGATTGAGAAGAGCAAATAGAAATGGATGGATTTTATTACTTTTAGTTATTTGCGGTATAGTTATCGGTGGTTTTTTAGGAGAACTTCTTGGTAAATACATTCCTATATTAAAATTTGGCTATAATCTAGGTGTAAGCCCCCATACATATGACCTAAGAGTTATAAAATTAACCCTTGGTCTTACTTTTAGCATAAATATTTTTACTATAGTGGGCATTATAATAGCAATACTATTTTTTAGAAACATGTAGGAGTACAATATGAAAATCATCCTTGCTTCAAACTCACCTAGAAGGAAAGAAATACTTACACAGTTAGGAATTAAGTTCGAAGTAATGCCGTCTGAATATAAGGAAAAAATGAAGGACATGCAACCGGAAGAGTTAGCCATGTATTTTGCAGAAAGAAAAGCTATGAGTGTCGCCGATAGAATTTCAGAAGAAGCATTAGTTATTGGCGCAGATACAATAGTTTATTGTAATGAGGTTATTGGTAAACCTAAAGACAGTAAAGATGTAATCAAAATGCTAAAAAGGCTTAGCGGCAAATCACATTCAGTTATTACAGGAGTGTCTGTAATCATTACCCCTACGTTGAACAAAATTACTACTTATGAAAAAACAATGGTGAAATTTAAAAGTTTAAATGAGGAAGAAATATTAAGCTATATTTCTACGGGGGAGCCTATGGACAAAGCGGGTGCATATGCGATACAAGGTATAGGCTCTTTATTGGTGGAGAAAATTAATGGATGTTATTTTAACGTAATGGGCCTTCCTGTATTTAAACTTTCCAAAATGTTGGAGGCCTTTGACTATAGAATACTGGGGAGATAGGAGCGATTATAATGGGAGAGATGGTTAAAAATATTACTATTTCATCATTACCTGAGAATGAACGGCCTCGGGAAAAACTTAAAAATCACGGAGTTAAAGCATTATCAAATGCGGAATTATTGGCAATACTATTAAGAACAGGAACAAGAAACGAAAGTGCTTTATCCTTATCGTATAAAATTTTATCTCAAGGGGATGGTATTAGATCTTTAGCTAATGCCGATATTAACGAATTGAATAAAATAAATGGAATAGGTTTGGCTAAAGCCTCACAACTAATTGCGGCAGTTGAATTGGGTAAAAGAATAGCCCAATATGCATTCAATGAAGATTTCTACATAAAAAGACCTCAAGATGCGGCAGATATATTGATGGAAGAGATGAGATACTACAAAAAAGAACATATGAAAGTAATAATGTTGAATGTTAAGTGCAAGGTTATCGGTATTGAGGAAATTTCTATCGGTTCTTTAAATTCATCCCTTGCACATCCTCGGGAGATATTTATACCTGCCATTAAAAATTCAAGCGCCAATATAATTTTAACTCACAATCATCCTAGCGGTGACCCAACTCCGAGTAAAGATGATATTGATATAACTAAGAGGATATATGAGGCAGGGAAAATTATAGGTATTGAACTATACGATCATATTATTATTGGAGACGGGGTTTTTACAAGCCTAAAAGAAAAGAATCTTTTTTAAACGTATAAGATAGATAAATTTCTATACGTAGCAACTTTTTAATTAAGGAGGACAAATATGTTATTTAATGCTTTTTCTAAAGATATAGCAATAGATTTAGGCACAGCAAACACTTTAGTTTTTGTTAAAGGTAAGGGTATTATTATAAGGGAACCATCAGTTGTAGCAATAAACACTGAAAATAATTCAGTCAAAGCAGTTGGTGAAGAAGCAAAGCAAATGATAGGCAGGACACCGGGACATATTGTTGCCATTAGACCTATGAAAGATGGTGTAATTGCTGATTTCCATATTACTCAAAGTATGTTAAAATATTTTATTAAGCAAGCATTAAAAAGTAATACTATTGGCAAGCCCAGATTACTTATCAGTGTACCGTCCGGTATTACAGAAGTGGAAAAACGTGCGGTAGAGGAAGCCGGTATCCAAGCCGGAGCAAAATTAGCCAAATGGATAGAAGAACCTATGGCTGCTGCAATTGGAGCCGGTTTGCCTGTAAGTGAACCTACAGGCAGCATGATAATAAATATTGGCGGCGGAACATCGGAAATAGCGGTTATTTCTCTTGGAGGCATAGTAACAAGCAGTTCAATCAGATCTGCCGGTGACAGATTTGACGAAAGCATAGTATATTACGTGAAACGAAACTATAATTTAGCAATAGGAATAAGGACAGCCGAAGAAATTAAAATTAATATAGGTTCGGCTTATCCCGGTGAGAAAGAGGAGTCCATGAAAATAAGAGGTAGGGATTTGGTAAGCGGGTTACCAAAAACCTTGACGGTAACATCTGATGAGATACTGGAGGCTTTGAAAGAACCAATTGAAGCAATACTGGATGGAATAAAGTCAGTTTTAGAAAAAACTCCTCCGGAATTAGCTTCCGATGTCATGGACAGAGGTATAATGGTTTCAGGTGGAGGCGCACTATTAAAAGGTATAGGTGAATTGATAAAAAAAGAAACCGGTATGCCGGTATTAATAGCAGAAGTACCTCTTGATTGCGTTGCAATAGGAGCCGGGAAAGCCTTAGAACAATTTGAAAATTTGTTTAAAAGATAAATTGGGATGTGTGCAAAGTGAAATTGTTTAAAAATAAGCCTGCTATATTCACTGTAATTATTATTATATTACTAATAATTACAATTGCTTTTACTTCTAAAGGTAGGACAAGACCTTCTACTATTGGTTCTATAGTAGGCAGTGCCATAACCCCTATTCAAAAAGCTTTTTATAAAACCGGTGAATTTTTTAGAGGTACCTTTAGTGCATTGTTTGAACTAAAAGAATTAAGAAACGAAAATCAGATTTTAGCTGAAGAAGTAACAAAATTAAGAGAAGAAAATAGAAAGCTCTATCAAATGGCTTTAGAAAATAAAAGATTAAGAGATATTTTAAACTTTGTTGAAGCGAATGAGGAGTACAAGTATATTGGAGCGAGTATTACCGGAAAGGATCCCGGAAACTGGTTTGATATATTTACAATAAATAAAGGTTTAAAACACGGTATTGAGGCAAATGATCCCGTAGTCACAGGTGAGGGTTTAGTTGGCAGAGTTATTGAAGTTGGAAATAATTATTCAAAGGTAATGTCTATAATAGATGAAAGAAGCTCAATCAGCATCATAGTAAATAGAACTAGGGATACGGGAATTGTATCCGGTACGGTTAATTCCGAATTATTTGCAATAATGCCTCTGGAATCTGATATTGTAAAGGGTGATGATATCATAACTTCAAGTATTAGCACCTTGCCTTCGGGACTGTATATTGGAAAGGTAGAAAGTGTTGAAAAGGTAGAACGTAAACTTCAAAAAGTAGTGATAATAAAAACTTCAGTGGATTTCAAAAGATTAGAAGAGGTATTTGTTTTAAAGGTCCATAATGAAATAGACTAAATAGGAGGCTTGAAGTGAGAGTTTTAATATTAGGGATTATAATATTTTTAAATTTCATTCTTGAATCCACTATATTTCAATATACTAGAATATTTGGCGTGAAACCGGATTTTACAATAATGCTGATTATTTCTTATGCAATTATGAGGGGAAGTATGTATGGCGGTCTTATAGGACTCGTATCCGGTTTTTTAAACGACTTATTTTATGGCAAATCCTTCGGAGTAAATTCTTTATCATATATGCTTACCGGGTATATAATCGGTAAATCTCAAGAAAATATTTTTAAAGATAGCTTGATACCTCCGGCGCTGTTTAACATTATAGGTGTATTCATATATCAAAATTTATTTTATTTTATATCTTATTTAAGCAAAGTAAATATTTCTTATATGCACGTTTTAATAAATATAATGATTCCTCAAAGTATTTATAATGGACTCTTAGGTGTTGTTGTTTATAGGTATATTTATAAATTGGATGATAAAAGATTTATGGATAGAAAAATATATTAAATTAGGGTGTTTTTATGATAAAAAAGTTTTTTAGCGAACGATTAAATATAATAAAAATTATAATAGTAATGATTTTTTTATTACTATCTTTCAAACTGGCTGATTTGCAAATTGTTAAAGGTGATTATTATAAAAAAAGATCTGAAAACGTTCGCACTAGGAATATTAATATTACTGCACCCAGAGGAAATATTGTTGACAGATTTGGTAGGGTATTGGCTACTAATAAGCAAAGTTACTCTGTTAATATTGTAAAAGCGGAATTACCTGACGAAACAATTAACGATATAGCATTAATAGTTATTAATATTCTGGAAAAAAACGGCGATAAATATAAAGATGAAATACCAATATTATTAAAGCCGATACGTTTTACTTTTGAAGATGAAGAAATTCAATGGAAATCAAGATATGATATACCTCTTGATGCATCAGCGGATGAAGCTTTCAGAAGGCTAAAGCAGGATTATGGGATTTCTTATGATATTGTTGATGTTGAGGCTTACTCCATATTAAAAAATGATTTTGAAGTTGAGTTGCCATTTAAACTTGATGAGTTTGAATATAGCTTTAAAAAGGATGAAATTAAATGGAAAAAGAATAATGGCTTTGACGAAGACAGCACTGCAGAAAAAGTATTCAATAAACTGTTAAACAAATATAATATTGATATGACAAAGTACACCCAAGAAGAAGCTAAAAAGATAATATCCGTGAAATATTTACTAAGCCAAAAAAAATATCCTGCATACGTACCGGTTGAAATTGCAACAAATATTAAAGAAGAAACAAGAGTTATGATTGAAGAGAATAAAGTATTCATGCCGGGAGTTGAAATAATGGATAAACCTTTAAGAAGGTATCCTAAAGATGATTTTTTATGTCATGTACTGGGGTATTTAGGCAGGATAAGTCCTGACCAAGAAGAATTATTTCAAAATGGATATACACCCGAAGATATGATAGGTAAGTCGGGTATTGAATACACCATGGAAGAATACCTAAAAGGCATTGACGGTTCTAAACAAATAGAGGTTGATGCAAAGGGTTCATTGATAGAAACAATAGAAGTTACTGAGCCCATACCGGGAAATACAATAGTTTTGACAATGGGTTCTAATTTACAATTAGTTGCAGAAGAAATACTGGAAAAGACTATTGAAGAAGCCCGCAATAAAAAACCTTTTCCCGAAACTTATTCCGGTGCTGTAGTAGCATTAGATGTAAACACCGGTGCAGTATTGGCATTGGCTAGCGAGCCAAAATTTGACCCGAATTTATTTTCTTCAGGCATATCCAATGAAGATTGGAAAGCATTGCAACCTGCTACTGCCGATAGTTATGCACCGAGGCCTTTAATAAATAATGCCATATCTTATCCTCTGCCGCCGGGTTCGACGATGAAACTGCTTACAGCCATTGCCGGCTTAACGGAAGATAAAATCAATGAAAGAGAATACATATATTGCAAAGGCAGATATACAGCTATACCCGGTATAGCGCCATCAGATTCAGGGGGTGCAGTTCACGGCCCTACTAATCTGCTTAATGCTATAAAAAAATCCTGCAACTATTATTTTTTTGAAACTGGCAGAAGGCTTGGCGGAGAATTATTTGAAAAATACGCAAGCAAATTGGGCTTTGGACAATATACCGGTATAGAATTGCCTTATGAATCCAAAGGTATGGTGGAAGGACCTCTTCATAAGCAGAAACTGTATGAAGGATATATAGACAGTTACCTTACTTACACAGTTAAGATTACCGATGAAGAGGCTAAAGAAAATATTAAGGCTATGATATACGAGAAACCTTCAGCTGATCAAACATCTTATCAGTTTTACAAGGAATTGGGCAAAAGGATAAGGGAATTAGGTGTTACAGAAGATAAAGCCATAGATAAAATTGTTTGGTATATTACAGAAAGCAGATTTCGTCCCGGTGATGTATTAAACGCAGCTATAGGTCAAGGACTTAATAACGTGACAGTATTGCAATTGGCAAACTATGTTGCAACAATTGCAAATGGAGGTACCCGATATAAACCTTACATAGTGCAAAGAGTAATTAGTCATGATGGAGAAGTAATTTTTGAAAAGAAACCTGAAATTATAGAAAAGCTAAAAGTTTCAGAAGAAGATCTGGATGTTATTAAAAATGGTATGTTTAAAGTAACAAACGAAGTAGGAGGTACTGCTTGGAGCAGCTTTATAAATACGAAGGTGCCTATCAGCGGTAAAACAGGAACAGCAGAAGCCGGTAAATATAGACCTGATCCTGTAAACAATCCTAAGCTTTATGCTAAATATAACGATCATGCTTGGTTTGTTGGATTTGCACCTTTTGATAATCCTGAGATTGCTGTAGCATCCGTAGTATTTCAAGGCGGTTTTGGAGCAGGTTCCGCACCTATTGCCCGGGTAATATTAGAAGAATATTTGGCATCAGAACAGGCGGGAGACGACATTATACCTTATAATGTTCTATTGCCTTAGATTATTTATTTTTGGGGATTCTTTAAAAAAGAAGGAGTTTCAGCATATTTAGAGAATCTATATGAATAGCTAACTTCAGGGGGTATGCATATGGCGAAAAATGAAATAGTTTTTAAAGGAACAAAAGATGGACTACACATTTTATTAAAGGGAGATTCAAGTTTTGAAGAATTTAAAAATATGCTCGATGAAAAGATTAGACCCTCAAAAAGGTTCTTCGAAGGGGCTAAGATTATTGGATTTAGCGGTAAAAGTATTCGAGAAGAAGAATACTTGGAGTTAAAAAGCATCATTGAGAATCAATATGGTATGGAGGTAATAGGGGATTATAATACTTTAAATGTAAGTAATTCATATGATATAGAGGAAAAATCAAAAAAATATAATGAAATTCTGGAAACAAGAAATAGTGTTGAAGAAAAAGGGCTTTTTATAAGAGGAACAATCAGATCAGGACAGTTTATTAAATTTAATGGGAATATTACCATTATTGGGGATGTTAATCCGGGAGCCTATCTTGAAGCAAAAAGCAGCATAATAGTTATGGGTATAATGAGAGGAACAGCTCATGCCGGTTCAGATGGCAATTATGACAGCTATATAGCGGCATTTAGATTAGAACCGATGCAGCTTCGCATTGGTGATATAATAGCCAGGTCTCCTGATGGAGGACCATATAAATCCGGTGTTCCTGAAATTGCGGTTGTCAAGCGTGGTATGATAATAGTGGAACCGTATTGATATTAAATTTAAAACAGATAAATAGTAAATAAAAATAAATTAATTTGTATATATGCATTGGAGGTAGAATCATGGGAGAAGTGATTGTAATAACTTCAGGTAAGGGTGGAGTAGGAAAAACAACGACAACAGCTAATATTGGAACCGGATTGGCCTTAGAAGGTAAAAGTGTAGTGCTGCTTGATGCAGATATCGGTTTGCGAAACCTTGATGTCGTTATGGGTTTGGAAAACAGGATTGTATACGATTTGGTAGATGTAGTAGAAAAAACATGTAGATTAAAGCAAGGACTTATAAAGGACAAGCGATTCCCCAATCTTTTTCTTATGCCTGCAGCCCAAACAAAAGATAAATCTGCCGTAACACCGGAACAAATGATGGAATTAACAAAAAATCTGGCTGAAGAATTTGAATATGTTTTAGTTGATTCTCCTGCCGGAATAGAGCAAGGATTTAAAAATGCTATTGCAGGAGCAAGCAGATCCATTGTAGTTACTACACCTGAAGTTTCTGCAGTCAGGGATGCTGATAGGATAATAGGGTTACTTGAAGCTAATGACTTAAAAAACCCCCAACTTTTAATAAATAGGATAAAATTAGAAATGGTTAAAAGAGGGGATATGATGAATATTGATGATATTGTTGATATATTAGCAATTGATCTGCTGGGTGTGGTGCCTGATGACGAACAGATAGTTATTTCAACAAATCGCGGAGAACCTGCAATAGTCGATGATAGATCCTTAGCGGGACAGGCATATAGAAATATAGTCAAAAGAATTTTAGGAGATAATATACCTTTTATGAGTCTTGATACAGATGAAGGACTAATAACTAAAATAGCGCGAGTTTTCGGTTTTGTTAGGAAATAGGAGGAGCTGATATGGATTTGTTTAAATTTTTTGGAAGATCGGGCGGGGGAAGTAAAGATATTGCTAAAGATAGGCTGCAGCTTCTTTTGATTCATGATAGAGCCAATGTGTCTCCACAATTTTTGGAAATGGTAAGGGGCGATTTAATAGATGTCATATCTGATTATATTGAGATTGACGAATCAGGTTTGGATATTAAACTTACCAGGACTAAAAGAGAAAGAGATGGGGCTACAGTGCCTGCTTTAGTGGCAAATATACCTATACGAAAGATGAAAGAAAAAATAAGATAGTTGTCATAATTATTCTCCGTTATCCATATATTTTAAGTGAAAAAGCAACGGAGGAGATATATATGGACAACAGAGAAGGCCCGGCTAAAATTACATATTTAAAAGAATATAGAAAAATCAGCAATATATTTGGTAATAAATCATATGGGAGAGAAAAGACTCCCGGAGATAAGTTTTTATACCAAACATTTATAGCTATTGCAATTTTATCTATTGTTTTGTTTATAAATACGATTGATTTTAAGATTACAAAGGTTATTACTCAAGGTATAAAAAGCGCCTTAAACTGGGAAATAGAATTTAGCAGTATAGATAAAGTAATAAATGCATTAAGGACATCAAAACCTGATATTGAAATTGATGACTTAACAAAAATCAGTGAAGCATCAAATATGAATATAACAGAATTTATTTTGCCATTGGAAGGAGAAATTACTTCGTTTTATGGTGAAAGGATACATCCGGTATTTAACACTGTTAAACAACATAACGGTATAGATATTGACGGAAATTATGGGGATGAAATAAGGTCATCTATAGAAGGCACTGTAGTTGAAATTGGTGATGATATTGAACTGGGGAAATATGTAAAAATAAATAAAGGAATCTATGACACTTTATATGCACATTGCTCAAAAATAACAGTAAAAGAAGGGCATAAAGTTAAGCAAGGTGATAAAATTGCGGAGGTTGGTGATACAGGATACTCATCCGGTCCCCATTTGCATTTTGAGATATGGGTTGATGGTAAGGCTATTAATCCTTTGGAAATGATTGAGCAATAGATTGAATCCGGAGGGTTAAAATAATGAGGATAAAAATGAATATATCTTTTATCCTTTTTTTATTTATAAGCTTTTATTTGGGCTATATAAAGATAATATCCATTATTTTAATATCTGTATTAATTCATGAATTAGGACACGGCATAGCGGCAAAAATATTGGGAATTAATGTTATGGAGATTCAACTCTTTCCTTTTGGGGCTATAGCTATTATGGAGAATATAATAAAATATGGAGGTATAGAAGAATTAATTATTGCTTCTGTTGGCCCCATCACAAGCCTTATAATTGCGTTAGTCTTTTTTCAATTCGAAGGAAATTTTAGTGATTTGGTATTTAAATATAATTTTGCTCTTTTTTTATTTAACTTAATTCCTGCTTTACCTTTAGATGGCGGCAGGATTCTTAGAAATATTCTTTTGCTTCGATTAAGTTATAAAAGAGCAACTAAAATTTTGACTATTTGTGGCAAAGTATTGGCTATTTTAATTGTATTATTTAATACGTACCTGCTGATAATTGGCATAACAACGTTATCGTATATAATTACGGGAATATTTGTTTTCATCGGAGCTATAAAAGAAGAGAGAAATTGTTCTTATGTTTATTTGCTAAGCAGGAATAATAAAAAAAAGAGGGTATTAAAAAGAAAAGGCAGGGGCATTAGATTACTAACAGTATCTAAAGCAACAGATTTAAAAAGTATCATAGAACAATTTAGTCCTATGAATATATGCATAATCAGGGTTCTTGATGAAAGAGGAGGTATTTTGAAAGAGTTAAGTGAGGCGGATATCTTAGATGGATTTTTAGCGAAGGACTACTATAGTAAGGTAAAGGATATCCTTTAAAATAATATAAGTTATAGACATTTACCAATAACTCTTTTAAAATAAATACAGGGACATGGTATAATAGCTATATCATTTGATTCGGTTGCTGAGTTCCAAGGCCAACTAAATCCTTCCACAACGCAATCCTAATCAAATATATAAGCTTTTTAGTAAATGCGGTTATCCTGAGGCTTTAGTAGCCAAAGGATCTTGACCCTTAAGAGATGATCTAACAATGCATGAGCGCGGTCTGTGACCGCCCGTGATAACCGAAGGATCTTTAGAATTATAAAAGTCGAAATGCGGAATGATGGGAAGTATCACGAAAGAAATATAAGGAGGCATAAGTATTGGATGCTAAAACAAAAGATTATTTATTTGATAAATTACTTTATCAAATTGAAAAACCCGGCAGATATATAGGTAATGAATGGAACAGTATTAATAAAAATCCGGAAGATGTAAATATTAGATTTGCTTTTTGTTTTCCCGATGTATATGAAATAGGCATGTCTCATTTAGGTATGAAGATACTATATCATTTGCTTAATGAACAAAAATATATATATTGTGAGAGAGTTTTTGCGCCTTGGACTGATATGGAAATCCTAATGAGAAAAGAAAATATAAAACTATTTACTTTAGAAAGTAAAGATTATATAGACAAATTTGATTTCATAGGCTTTACCCTTCAGTATGAAATGAGTTACACTAATATAGTAAACATGTTGGATCTGGCCGGTGTGCCTATATTATCGGAAGAAAGAGGAGAAGGCACACCCTTTATTATTGCAGGAGGACCATGTGCTTATAATCCCGAACCTTTAAGTGGTATAATAGATTTTTTTATTCTTGGAGACGGGGAAGAGATTATATTAGAGATTATGGATATATATAAGCAGTGGAAAGATAGCAACAAGAAAAAGAAAGATTTTCTTAAGTCATTAACAAAAGTGCAAGGAGTTTATGTTCCTTCTTTTTATAAAGTAAACTACAATGAAGATAATACAATAGAAAGCGTCGAACCGATAGCAGAAGAAACACCTAAAAAAGTAAAAAAGAGAATACTAAAAGACCTTTCCGGTTCATATTATCCTGATAAGTTAATAGTACCATTAATAGATATAGTGCATGATAGAGTAATCCTAGAGATTTTTAGAGGTTGCACCAGAGGATGTAGATTTTGTCAAGCAGGAATGATTTATAGGCCTGTTAGAGAACGGACAGTGGAAGAATTATTGGATACAACACAAAAGATTTTGGACAGCACAGGTTATGATGAAATATCCTTATCGTCCTTATCTACCGGTGATTATTCATACCTTACCGGACTGGTAGAAAATTTATTGGAAAGGTATGAGAAAGATAAAATAGGGATATCATTGCCTTCTTTGAGAATAGATTCATTGACTTTAAAACTTTTAGATGATGTACAAAAAGTCAGAAAGTCCGGGCTAACTTTTGCGCCTGAGGCAGGAACTCAAAGACTTAGGAATGTTATAAATAAAAACGTTACCGAAGATGATTTGATGGGTTCTGTAAATGCCGCATTTGATTCAGGTTATAGCAATATAAAGCTTTATTTTATGATGGGTCTTCCTACAGAAACAATGGAAGATATAGAAGGAATAGCAGAAATAAGCCATAAAGTATTAGGAGATTATTACAAACTACTCAAAGAAAAGAGAAGAAAAGGAATCAGCTTGACGGTTAGTGTATCTTCTTTTGTCCCAAAACCTTTTACTCCATTCAATGGGAACCCCAAGATAGTGTAGAATTACTAAAGAAAAAACAGAGACACTTGCAAAAACTGATAAAAAGAAGAGGCTTGAAATTCAACTGGCATGAACCTTATTTAAGCTATCTGGAAGCAGTATTTGCGAGGGGTGATAGGAGGTTAGGAAAAGTATTAATTAAAGCTTGGGAACTTGGCTGTAAATTCGATAGCTGGGAGCAGCATTTCAAGGCAAATCTATGGTCTGAAGCTTTTAAACAATGCGATATAAACCCTGATTTTTATACTGCCAGAAAAAGAAGCATAGGAGAAAAATTCCCTTGGGATCATATAGATATAGGTGTTACTAAAGAATATTTGAAAAAAGAATACGAAAAAGCTTTCAAAGAAGAGACTACAGAGGATTGCAGATCAAATTGTATAAATTGCGGTATAAATGTTTTTGAGAAAGGTGTAAAATGTAATTGACAAGAATAAGATTGAAATTTAAAAAAGAAAAAGAGGCTATATTTATATCTCACCTAGATTTAATGAGAACATTTCAAAGGGCTATGAGAAGAGCGAAACTCCCTCTGGTTTATTCCGGTGGATTTAACCCCCGCCCTGAAATGTCTTTTGGACAAGCATTGAGCCTGGGCATAGAAAGCATAGGTGAATACCTGGATATCGCTATTAACGATGATAGTTTTGATATGATTGCAATTAAAGATAGTCTAAATAACAAATTGCCTCAAGGTATAAAAGTAACTGATATAGCTTTGTTAAATGAAAAAGCCAAAAGTTCCATGTCCATAGTTAGTCATTGTAGATATTTGTTAAATCTCAGGGTAAAACCTGAAAATAGAGATGCTGTTGAAAATGCTTTTCAAGATTTTATAAATCAAAGGAACATCAATGTTGATAAAGAAAAACCTAAAATAAAAAAAATAGTCAGTGTAGATATAAAGCCATTAATAAAAGAAGTCAAGTTGCTTGAATATGGCAAAGGTTTACAAATTGATTGCATAGTTTCTTGTGGAAGCTCCGCAAATCTTAAGCCGGAACTAATTATAAAAGCTTTTGAAGACTATTTAGGATTTAATATACGGGATTATAAAATTAAAAAAATTGAACTTTTTACAGAAAAAAATAATGTGATGATTCCATTGATTGAGATTGACGTTGTCTAAGCATTTATTAAAATAAAGAAAGGGGTGAGATTAATAAAAGAGATAATAATTGATGCAAGTTTTGGACAAATAAGGACTGCTTTATTGGAAGATGGGGAATTAACTGAAATACATGTGGAGGGACAGGAAGGACATAGTATAGTAGGGAGTATTTATAAAGGCAAAACAGAAAATGTGTTACAAGGCATGCAAGCGGCTTTTGTTGATATAGGTGAAGAACGTAATGCGTTCTTATATATAAAAGATGTATTGCCAAATTTTTTTAGTTTGGAAGACGAAGATATTATAGAACCCGATATTTCATATGATATTTGTGATTTGCTTAAATCCGGGCAGGAAATACTGGTTCAGGTTGTTAAAGACCCTATTGACAGTAAAGGTGCCAGGATTACAACCCATATAACACTTCCCGGTAGATATACTGTTTTAATGCCAACTGTTGATTATATCGGTATTTCCAGAAGAATAGGAAATGAAGCAGAGAGAAATAGATTGAAGGAAATGGTAGAATCGGTTAAACCTGATAATATGGGTATAATAGTAAGAACAGTTGCAGAAAATTGTAATATCGAAAAACTTGAAACAGATATAAAGTTTTTAATGGGTTTATGGCAAGATATATCGAATAAATCCAATCAAGTGTCAGCACCGAAACTAGTGCATAAGGATATGGATTTATTCTATAGGACTTTGAGAGATATGTTTACCTATGATACCGAAAGGCTAATTGTAAATGAAGAAAGTTTTTTTAATAAAGCCTTAGAAATAACAAATAATATCTCACCTACTTTACTAGATAGAATTAAATATTTTAATAAAAGCTACGATATATTCGGCTATTATAATATAGATGAAAAGTTGGAGAAACTTTTAGGTAAGAAAATATGGCTAAAAAGCGGTGGATATATTGTTATAGAACAAACAGAAGCGCTTACAGTTGTTGATGTAAATACGGGTAAATATATAGGCGGAAAAAATTTAAAAGACACGGCATTAAAAACTAATATTGAAGCAGCGAGGGAAATAGCAGGGCAATTGAGGTTAAGAGATATAGGCGGCATTATAATTATTGATTTCATAGATATGGAAGATGAAGAGCATCAAAATCTTGTTATAGAAGTGATGAAAAATGCTTTAAAAAACGATAGGAGCAAGTCTTGCATATGGGGAATAACACACCTTGGTTTACTGGAAATGACGAGGAAAAAGGTTGTCCCTTCAAAAGAAGATAAAATGCTTTCGCACTGCCCCTATTGCATGGGTTCGGGAAAAATAATCTCATCTGAAACAATGATCAAGCTGATAGAGAAGGACTTAAAAAAATTGCTCTTACATGAAAAAGGCACAAAAAATATTAAGATTGAAGTCCATCCGGAAATAAAGAAAAATCTGGTCGGATATTTGAAATATATTGATATAGTAGCAAAGACCGAATCTGCAAATATAAGTATGTCGTCAAATAATTCATTGCAAAAAGACAAATATAATATAATACTAAAAAAGTAATCTCATCCGTTTTAAGAACAGTGGCTTAATTTGAAAATTTGTCTGGTAGCTATTGGCCAATTTTTAGCTTACTACTAATGCAGCTTATTATATTTGCTACGATTACTGAGTTCCAAGGCTAATAATCTGTAAGCTTGCTACGGGTTGCGCCAAAACTCGCTTTGCTCAAACAGTTGACGCAACTATTCCTCCACTGCGCTAACAGATTCTAAGCCTTTCCACAACGTAATCTTAATCAAATATTAATAATCTACAGTAAAGAGATATAAAATTAAATAATATTTCAACAATACGATATGTAGGTATATATAAAAGAAATTAAAAAACAGCTCTAACGAGTAAACATTTTTCGAGATAAACCATCCAAAGATGTAGTAAGATATGAT
>JALNWH010000030.1 GCA_023230985.1 Bacillota bacterium | reverse complement strand
GCTACAATATTGGCTTTTGCAGACGGTAAATCCGTATTGCCCATGGTGAGTGCACAAGACTATAAGAGAATCTATGATAACGATAAAGGATTGAATACCGGCGGAATGGGAGCGGTGTCCCCTGCTTTGCATTATAAGGATGAAATGGATGATGAAATTTTAAATTCCATTATAATTCCTACCGTTAATGCTATGAGCACAGAGAATAGGCCTTATAAAGGCGTATTATATTTTGGATTGATGTTAACAGATAAAGGACCAAAAGTGATAGAATACAATTGTCGTTTTGGTGATCCGGAAGCAGAAGTGGTGTTATTGCGCCTAGAAAACGATTTGGTTGAAATAATGGAATCCGTTGTAGATGAAAAATTAGAAGAAGTAGATATACAATGGATGGATGAAGCAGCGGTATGTGTTGTTATAGCTTCTGCAGGATATCCGGAGGCTTATAGTAAAGGCTATGAAATAAGTGGCTTAGGTGATGTTGCTGAGGGTATAGTATTTCATGCAGGGACAAAGTTCGATAATGGCAAAATACTGACAAACGGCGGAAGAGTATTGATTTGCTCTGCTTTAGGAAAAAATGTTGAATCAGCAAGGCAAAATGCTTATAAAGCAGTGGGAAAAATTCATTTTGAAGGATGTTATTATAGAAAGGATATAGCAAAAGTCTAATGCCGCATTTTCGGCAGTAAGCGTCCGAAAAATTTAAGCATTTAGATATAGTTGGATAAAATTTAAGACTTTAAAATAAATAGAATTAATAATAGGATAAAGAAATAATGCCGAAATTGTAGCATTATTTCTTTTTTTCGTACGGGCATATCATATGTCCAAGGTGAAAGTCCTTCGGGGCGTGGTTACCGACGAACCCAATAGCGGCTTGCAAATTCATCGTCATTTGCATAAATTATTATATTTGCTACGATTACTGAGTTCCATACAATTTAATTGGCATACAATTTGCAACTATTTTACAAATAAGCAACTATAGTTAAGAGGATGTGGAACAATATGTCAATTTATATTATAGAAGAAAAATGTAGGGGCTGCAGGGATTGTATGAAGGCTTGTCCTTTTGAGGCAATAAAAATGACTGAAGGTAAAGCTAAAATAAATTATGACAAATGTACCCAATGCGGCGTATGTGAGCTTGCATGTAAATTTGAAGCTATTTTAGCGGAAAAAGAATAAATATATTGATTTCAAATAAGAAATATTATTTTAACAAAAGTTTTTATTAAAAGGATTTAGGATAGGAAAAATAGAAGATTAATAAAGAAAAGAAGTTTCCATAGATTAGGATTGTATACTAATTACTTAGATTATTAAATAGTAAAGGGAGGTAATTAAATGGACTTCAAGAATTTAACTATTACTAAGGAAGAAAATGTGGCTATTTTGACTATTAATCGGCCGAAAGCCCTAAATGCATTAAATACAGAACTACTTAATGAATTGGATAAAGCTATTGATGTTTTAAAAGCAGATGACGAAGTTTTTGTTATTATTATTACCGGGGAAGGTAAGGCTTTTGTCGCAGGCGCCGATATTGCCGAAATGAGAGATATGACACCTGAAGAGGCAAGAAAATTTGCAATCCTCGGGTCGAGAATTTTCAGAAAAATAGAGCTTATGGATAAAGTTGTAATAGCAGCTGTCAATGGTTTTGCATTAGGAGGAGGCAGTGAGCTTGCCTTGTGCTGTGACATAATACTGGGAGGCGAAAAAGCGAAATTTGGCCAGCCTGAAGTAGGGCTTGGTATTTGCCTTGGATTTGCAGGTACACAGAGATTGCCTCGATTAGTAGGCATTAAAAAAGCCAAGGAACTTATTTTTACAGGGGATATTATTGATGCGGAAGAAGCCGGTAAAATAGGATTGGTTAATCATGTCATACCTCAAGATGAGTTAATGGCAAAATCAATTGAAATGGCTAAAAGAATCGCATCAAAAGGTCAAATAGCTGTCAGATATGCAAAGGTGGCAATAAATCGTGGAATAGATACAGATATGGATACGGGGAATGCAATTGAAACAGATCTTTTTGCACTATGCTTTGCAAATGAAGATCAAAAAGAAGGAATGACAGCTTTTTTAGAAAAACGTAGAGCAGAGTTTAAAAATAAATAAGTATATTTCTTACATAATTTGAGTAAGCCAAAACAATATAGCGATTATTATTTAAAAATGTCAATTCAAAATAAAATGAATGGAGGCGTATAAATGAAAATATTTGTTCTAGGCTCGGGTACAATGGGAACAGGTATAGTACAAACTTTTGCCCAGTCCGGTATGGAAGTCACGATGAGGGAAAGAACTCCCGGCAAAGGCATGAAAATTATTATTAAAGGTTTGGACAGACAAGTATCAAGGGGGAAAATGACGGAAGAAGAAAAGGAAAAAATTTTAAGCAATATAAAATCGGCTCAAGAGCTTGAAGCGGCAAAAGAGGCGGATATAGTGATAGAAGCTGCTGTAGAGGAAATGGCTCTTAAAAAGGAATTATTTAAAGAGCTGGATAAAATCTGTAAGCCGGAAGCTATTTTAGCTACTAATACTTCTTCACTTTCAATCACGGAGGTAGCGGGAGTGACATCCAGGCCGGATAAAGTAATCGGCATGCACTTTTTTAACCCTGTATCCGTTATGAAGCTCGTAGAAGTTATCAAGGGCATATCTACTTCAGAAGAAACAAGAGACAAAGTATTTGAGTTGGCGAAAAGTCTAGGTAAAACTCCTGTAGAAGTCGAGGAAGCGCCGGGCTTTGTAGTTAATAGAATTTTAATCCCTATGATTAATGAAGCTGTAGGAATTTTAGCTGACGGTGTTGCTACAGCGGAGGATATTGATGAAGCTATGAAGCTAGGCGCCAATCATCCTATAGGACCCTTAGGATTGGCTGATTTAGTAGGTAATGATGTTTGTTTGGCTATAATGGACGTGCTGTACGATGAATTTGGAGATTCGAAATATAGGGCTCATCCATTACTCAGGAAAATGGTAAGAGGAAACCTGCTGGGAAGGAAGACAAAGAAAGGCTTTTACGATTACAATAAGTAATATGTGAAATAAAAGGCTGTTTCTTTAATAAGAAACAGCTTTTATGTTTAAATTCCCATTTTCTGATATTGATATTTGTTTGTAAAGCTGTTAGAATGTTTATTGTACAAGTACTCATGTTTGCGTACGGCGTACAATACAATGCTTTTTGAGGCTTAAACAGACAATGGAGGTAATTGAAATGAAAAAAGAAAAAATCAAAGTGGGGATTTTAGGATTTGGGGTAGTAGGAACGGGAACATTTAAAATTTTAGAAAAATACTCGGATATGATAAGAAATCAAATCGGCACGGATATAATTGTTGACAAAGTACTTGTCAGAGATTTAACAAAAGGAAGAGCTATTCATGCCTCTGAAAAGCTATTTACAGTCAATGCGGAGGATATATTGGAAAACCCGGATATAGATATTGTAGTTGAATTAATGGGCGGGGAGGAGCCTGCCTATTCTTATATAAGCAGGGCTTTAAAGAATGGCAAACATGTAGTAACAGCAAATAAAGAATTATTAGCTAAGAAAGGCGATGCCTTATTTGAATATGCAAAAGACAAAAATCTTTTTCTTGGATTCGAAGCCAGCGTTTGTGGCGGAATTCCTATTATAAAGGCTATTAAGGAATCCCTTTCAATTGATAAAATAACAAAAATTACGGGGATAGTAAATGGTACTACTAATTATATTCTAACTAAAATGTCGGAAGAAAACTTAGGATATGATGAGGCACTCATAGAAGCACAAGCCAAGGGATTTGCAGAAGCGGATCCTACGGCAGATGTTGAAGGCTTTGATGCAGCATACAAAATAGCTATTTTGTCTAATATAGCCTTTCGTACAAACGTTGATATAAATAATATTAAACGTGAAGGCATAACAGGAATTAGTGAAAAGGATATAAAAGAAGTAAAAAGCACAAATAAGATTATAAAGCTTATTGCCAAGGCGGAAATAGTTAATGGTGGATTGGAAGCGGAGGTAGCTCCGATAGTGTTGCCCTTGGAGCATCCTTTGGCATCAATAAACGGAGTTAATAACGGTGTATTGATAAATTCTGAATCCGTAGGTGAATTAATGTTTTATGGACCCGGTGCAGGACAGATGCCTACAGGTAATGCAGTTGTATCGGATATTATTGATATTGCTAAACAGGTTGCTATGACTTGTGCTTTTTAAATATTGTTAATGTCTCACTCCTCTGATATAATAAAATCTGTGCATTTCATTAGCAGGAGTTGATATTTTTGGAATTGAATACTAGTATTTTGGAGAAAAAGAAATTTAGAGCCTACTTGGAGATATTAGGAACATCTCTTGCGTGGGCTCTTAGTGCTGTTTTATTGAAAATGTATATTGAGCAGGTTCCGCCTTATCACCTATTAACAGGAAGATTTGTTATAGCAACTATTTTTATTTTTGCTATGAGACCGAATACTGTCAAAGCCATCAATAAAGAGAATTTAAAAGTAGGTATACCTTTGGGTTTCTTTATATTTTTAGCATATGCTTCCGGAATAGTGTGCTTGAAATATACAACGGCTTCTAAGTCATCTTTTCTGGTATCTTTGTCTGTATTGTTTGTCCCTCTTATTGAAAGCTTTATGAGGCGAAAATTGCCGTCTAAATGGATTTTTGTTAGTGTTATTATTTCTATTTTAGGGCTTAGGCTTATTTCAGGTATGGATGGTACAGGATATAATATTGGTGATACTTTAGCAATCCTATCATCAGTATTTTATTCCATATATATTGTTTTGATGGATAGGACAGGTAAAGATATTGAAGAAATGATTCTTACACTTATACAGCTTGGGGTAGTGAGCATTTGCGGTACTATCGTATTACTGTTTTATGAAGGTTTAAACTTTCAATATTTTAAGATCATATTGATTCCCATATTTGTAATAGGAATCCTTTGCACCGGCATGTCCACATTGTTCCAAACAAGGGCGCAAAAAGTGGCAAGTTCGGAAAGTGTAGGAATACTTCTATTGGGAGAACCTTTATTTACTACTATATTAGCATTTATTGTATTAAAAGAAACAATTCTAATAAGCGGTTTTATTGGAGGTATACTAATACTTCTATCGCTGGTCATCGCAATTATTAAGAAAGTTTGAATAATGGACTTTTATAAGATAATATTAAAGGAGTAATCGTAACAAATATAAAAATTTACTTAAAAGTAATAATTATAGGCCACTGAAAAACACATGTTCTTTAAAAAAAGTGTCATTCCGGATGTAATAAAGAATCCTGTTTTACCAAAGCATTAAGATTCTTCGCTAATAATCGGGATGACAATAAAATTACTTTTTCGGTGGTTTTAATTAATTAGGTATAAACAGTAACAATTTTGGAGGTCATAATGGATAATTTTTTAAATAAATTAAACAAGGAACAAAGAGAAGCAGTTTTACATAAAGAAGGCCCTCTTTTGATTTTTGCAGGTGCCGGCTCCGGCAAGACTCGTGTTTTAACCTACAGGATAGCATATCTCATAGAAGAAGTAGGTGTATATCCTTCAAGCATATTGGCTATAACATTTACAAATAAAGCTGCTAATGAAATGAAAGACAGGGTAATGAGTCTTTTGAAAACTCCTCATGACATGTGGATATCCACGTTTCATTCAGCTTGTGCAAGAATACTCCGCATTGAATCGGAGTTTTTGGAAGGGTATAAAAAGAATTTCATCATAGTTGATGGATACGATCAGCAAAAGCTTATGAAAGATTGTTTAAAGGAATTGAACTATAATGAAAAAAACTTTCCGCCAAGAGAGATGATATCTACTATTTCAAAGGCTAAGGATTTATTGGAGGATCCGGTAAAGTTCGCAGAAAGATACGGAAGCGATTTTCGTCTTAAGAAAAAAAGCGATATATATACTTTATATCAAAAAAAATTGAGAGCCAATAATGCTATGGATTTTGACGATATTCTTTTTAATACGGTAAAGCTTCTAAATAATAATGAAAACATTTTGAGAAAGTATCAACAAAAGTTTAATTATATTATGGTGGACGAGTATCAGGATACGAATAATTGTCAGTATAAGCTGATTAACCTTTTAGCTAAGGAGCATGGTAATCTTTGTGTAGTAGGTGATGATGACCAATCCATATATGAGTGGAGAGGTGCAGATATCAGGAATATTTTAAACTTTGAAAAAGATTTTCCCAATGCTAAGGTTATCAAGCTTGAACAGAATTATCGTTCTACACAAAGAATATTACAAGCGGCCAATAGTGTTATCAGAAACAACTACGGAAGAAAAAGTAAAAAGCTTTGGACGGAAAGAACAGAAGGAACACCTATTATATATTTTAAGGGTGGGGATGAAAGGGAAGAGGCTTCTTTTATCATGGGTGAAATTGATAATTCCTTGGGAATAAGAGGTTTGAACGATTTTGCAGTATTATATAGGACAAATGCCCAATCACGTATATTTGAGGAACTTTGCATTGCCAACAGTATTCCTTATAAAATTGTAGGCGCTCACCGATTTTATGACAGAAAAGAAATAAAAGATATAATAGCTTATTTACGTGTGATACAAGACCCGGAGGGAGATATGAGCCTACAAAGGATTATAAACATACCTAAGCGCGGTTTAGGGAAAGCTACACTTGAGGCATTGGAAGACTATTCAAGGGAAAATAATGATTCTCTTTACGGAGCACTTTTGTCCATTGACGATGTTAAGGGAGTAAGCAAAAGAGCTAAAGGTAAGATTAAAGAGTTTATAGAATTGATGACGGAGCTTATGACAATAGCGGAGAATGAAAGCATCTCCGTTATAATAAAGGAAGTTATAGAAAAAAGCGGATACTTAGAAGAATTGGAAAAAGGTAATGAAGAGGACAAAGGAAGGGCTGAAAACATAAAGGAATTATTATCGGCGGCAATAGAATTTGAAAATAAGAACGAAGATAAATCTTTAACCGCCTTTTTAGAAAGCCTGGCCTTGATGTCTGATATAGATAGTCTGGACGAGGAAAGAGAAGGGATTACTTTAATGACTTTGCATAGTGCCAAGGGATTGGAATTTCCTGTTGTATTTATCAGCGGTATGGAAGAAGGACTTTTCCCAAGCATGAGGGCTATATTGGAGGATAATCGTTTGGAAGAGGAAAGAAGGCTTATGTATGTTGGTATTACCAGAGCGAAGCAAGAGCTTTATTTAACCTCGGCTTTTAAAAGGACTTTATATGGTAATACTTCTTATACTATGGAATCCAGATTTTTAAAAGAAATACCTGATGACCTTGTATTGAAATTGTCAGGTAATTTATTTTAAAAGTGGTATCATCAATGATACCATCATTCTAAAGAGCTTGAGACGAAGAACCTTCCCATCAAAGCAAAAGACTCTTCGCTTTGCTCAGAGTAGACAGTGCGGGTAAAAAGGCCGTAAAACTATAGAAGGGAGTACCTTTATGGATTACGTAAAAATAGAAGAAAGAATAAAGGAATTAATAGAACAAATTAATTTTCATAATTATCGCTATTACGTATTAGATGACCCGGAAATCAGCGATTATGAATATGACCTTTTAATGAAAGAATTAATAAGTCTGGAAGATGAATATCCCCAATATAAATATCCGGATTCTCCAACCCAAAAAGTAGGCGGCGAAATACTGGAGGGCTTTAATGAAGTAATACATAGTACTCCTAAACTAAGTTTGGGCAATGTATTTGATGAAGGGGATATTAAAAATTTTGATAACAGAATCAAAAGACTACTGGGTACTACGGATGTTGAATACGTTGTAGAGCTAAAAATTGATGGGCTGACCGTCATATTAAATTATGAAAACGGATCCTTTATAAGAGGAGCCACTAGAGGAAATGGAATAAAAGGCGAGGATATTACTTCAAATTTAAAGACTGTTAAAACCATTCCTTTGAGATTGAATGAAGCCGCAGATGTTGAAGTAAGAGGCGAAGTTTACATATCAAAAGAAAATTTCTTTGCACTTAATGCCCGTAGAGAGGAAACAGAAGAGGCAGTTTTTGCAAATCCCAGAAATGCTGCTGCCGGCTCCTTAAGGCAACTTGATTCAAGTATTACAGCTAAGAGGCCTTTGAATATAATAGTATTCAGCATGGAAAACATTGATTATGACCGGTTTCATACCCATATTGAAGCTATGAATTATTTAAAGGAAATAGGATTAAAAACTAGCCCTTATCTAATATTGTGCAAAAGCTGGAACGAAGTATGGGAGCAATGTCAAATATGGGCTGATAAAAGAGGCGAACTTCCCTTTGAAATAGATGGTTTAGTTATAAAAGTAAATGATTTTCGGCAGCGTGAAATTCTTGGGAGCACGGTAAAAGCCCCAAGGTGGTCTGTAGCATATAAATTTCCTCCGGAAAAGAAAAAAACTGAGCTATTGGATATTGAAGTACAGGTGGGTAGAACAGGAGTATTGACTCCCGCTGCTGTATTGGAGCCTGTCAGAATAGCCGGTTCCTTAGTTAGCAGAGCCACTCTCCATAATGAAGATTATATAAGAGAAAAGGATATAAGAATCGGTGACAGGGTTGTATTGCAAAAAGCCGGAGATATAATACCGGAAGTTGTTGAAGTAGTCCTGGATGAAAGGACGGGCACGGAAAAGATTTTTGAAATGCCTAAATACTGTCCTGTTTGCGGTGCAGATGCCATAAGGCCGGAAGGTGAATCCGCAACCAGATGTACCAATAACTCATGTCCTGCTCAATTAAGAAGGGCACTTTTTCATTTCGTTTCAAGGGATGCAATGAATATCGACGGACTTGGACCCCAGATTATTTCCATGCTTTTGGATAATAATTTTATTAGTGATGCGGGAGATTTGTATTTATTAAAAGATCGAAGAGAAGAACTGGTGAATATTGAACGAATGGGTGAAAAGTCGGTTAATAATTTGCTTAATTCTATTGAAAACTCAAAGGCGAATTCCCTGGATAGATTAATATTTGCATTGGGTATAAGAATGATAGGCCAAAGAGCATCAAAGCTTTTATCGGAAGCCTTTGAGAACATTGATGAAATCATGGGTGCCACCTATGAGGAACTTATATCCGTTAACGAAATAGGGGAAAAGATGGCAAAAAGTATTGTGACTTTTTTTAAAGAAGAGCGAAACACTGCCCTTGTTGAGAAATTTAGGAATTTAGGAGTAAATATGAAATCTGAAAGGAAAGCCATAGAAATCAATGAAAACTTTTTAGGCAAGACCTTTGTACTTACCGGTACTTTAACGGATTTTAAAAGAGATAGGGCAAAAGAGATTATAGAGGGCTTTGGCGGCAAGGTGACAGGCAGTGTAAGCAAGAAGACGGATTATGTTTTAGCCGGAGAAGAAGCAGGTTCCAAGCTGCAAAAAGCCAACGAGTTGGGAATACAAGTAATAGATGAAGAGACTTTCAAGAATTGGATTGAAAGGCGGTGAAAAAATGGATAAAGGCTATATAGAATATATCTGTTCATTAGCAAAACTTGAATATGATGAGGAAAACTCGGACAGGATTATAGAAAAAATAAAAGCCTTTGATGTATATGCCGAAAAATTGGCAGATATAGATACAAACGATATAAAGCCTTTGGTAAATGTTAATGAAACTATTAATGTGATGAGAGAAGATGCGGTTATGCCTTCTCTTGAAAGAAATATAATATTGGAGAATGCTCCGGAAAAATTGTACGGTTGCATAAAAGTAAGTAAAATAATTGAATAACGAAAGAAGGTGAATTAATGAATTTATATGATTTAACCCTTCATGAAGTCCATGAAAAAATTTTAGAAAAAGAAATAAGCGCAAAAGATTTATTAGATAGTGTATTTGATAGGATTGATAAAGTTGAGGATAAAGTAAATTCCTTTATTACTATAACAAAAGAAAAAGCTCATGAAGCAGCAAATAAAATAGATAAGAAAATCGCACAAGGAGAAACCATCGGAAGCTTAATGGGTATTCCTATGGCTGTTAAAGACAATATATGCACAAAGGATGTCAAAACTACTTGCGGCTCAAAAATGCTGGAAAATTTCATTCCTCCTTATAATGCAGAAGCTTATGAAAGGCTTGAAAATGCAGGTGCAATTATGATAGGCAAGACAAATATGGATGAACTTGGCATGGGGAGCTCTACAGAGAATTCCTATTATAAGGTTACGAGAAATCCATGGAATTTAGATATGGTATCGGGAGGTTCCAGCGGCGGCTCCGCTGCAGCAGTGGCAGCAGGAGAAGCTTTTTATGCATTGGGTACGGACACCGGCGGTTCCATAAGACAGCCCGCATCCTTTTGCGGTATTGTCGGTATGAAACCATCTTACGGTGCAGTGTCTCGTTACGGTGCGGTGGCCTATGCTTCTTCCTTGGAACAGGTGGGTGTACTGACTAAAGATGTTTATGACTGTGCTATTATACTAAATTATTTATATGGACACGACCCAAAGGATTCAACGTCACTGAATATTGTACACGATAATTTTATAGAGGGATTAAAAAAGGACATAAAAGGCTTAAAAATAGGCATACCAAAGGAATATTACGGTACAGGTATAGATGATGAAGTAAAGAATTCTATTAAAACCGCTTTAAAAGCCTTTGAAAGCTTGGGAGCCCATATAGAAGAGACCGGTTTAGCCTATTCTGAATATTCTTTGCCCGTATATTATATTATTGCCTTATCAGAGGCAAGTTCAAATTTTGCGAGGCTTGATGGTATCAGGTATGGCTATAATGCAAATGACTATAAAGACTTAGACGATATGTATACAAAGAGCAGAAGCCAAGGCCTTGGTGAAGAAGTAAAAAACAGGATTTTATTAGGAACTCATTCTTTGATAGATAAAAACTATAAAACTCATTATGATAAAGCAATTAGAGTGAGAAGACTTATAAAAGAAGACTTTGATAAGTCTTTTCAAAAATATGATTTATTAGTTATTCCTGCATACCCTACAGCAGCTTTTGAAATAGGGGGTAAGATAAAGGATGAAGCGGCCATGTATATGGGTGATCTGTGTACGGTACCTGTAAATGTGGCTGGTGTTCCCGCCATGACCGTACCCTGCGGATATAATAGCAAAGGTTTGCCTATAGGGATGCAATTGGTTGGAAAACATATGGGAGAGGCCACAATACTAAGAGCAGCCTATGCTTATGAAAATAATGCAAGCTATACTAAACTAAAACCTAAACTATAGGAAAAAGTATATTTCACTATGTTATGAGAGGTGAATTAAATGAGATATGAAACAGTAATCGGCTTGGAAGTGCATGTAGAGCTAAGCACTAAGAGCAAGGCATTTTGCAGTTGTAAAAATGAGTTTGGCAGTGAAGTAAATACTAATTGCTGCCCTGTTTGCTTGGGATATCCGGGGGCTTTGCCGGTTTTAAATAAGAAAGTGGTGGAATACGCAGTTAAGGCAGGGTTAGCTTTAAACTGTGATATTTCCTTATATAGCAAGACGGATAGGAAAAATTATTTTTATCCTGATCTGCCCAAGGCTTATCAGATTTCGCAAGACGATATGCCAATTTGTAAAAATGGTTTCATTGAAATTGAAGTAGATGAAGAAATTAAAAAAATAGGGATAACACGGATACATATAGAGGAAGATGCGGGAAAGCTTTTACATGGGGCCGGTGACGAGGATTATTCTTTAGTGGATTTTAATAGGGCCGGTGTCCCGTTAATTGAGATAGTATCAGAACCGGACATCAGAAGCCCGGAAGAAGCCAGGTTATATTTAGAGAAATTAAAAAGCATTTTAGAATACCTTGAAATATCAGACTGTAAAATGCAGGAAGGCTCTTTAAGATGTGATGCAAATATTTCACTAAGGCCTATTGATGAAGAAAAATTCGGTGTGAAATCTGAAATAAAGAATATGAATTCAATGAAATCTTTGGAAAGGGCATTGGAATTTGAAGTAAAGAGACAGACGGAGATATTGTTACAAGGGGAAGAAGTGGCACCGGAGACGAGAAGATGGGATGATGCTAAGTCTATTACAATAGCCATGAGGGCAAAGGATAAAACCTATGATTATAGAAATTTTCCCGAGGCCGATTTGGTTCCCATAGTTTTGGAACCGGAATGGATAAAGGAAATAAAAACAAACCTGCCGGAATTGCCCGATTTCAAAAGAAATAGATTTGTAAAACAATATGGTATACCTAAATATGATGCTTCTGTACTAACCTTGTCCAAAGATTTATCCGTGTTTTTTGAAAGATGTGCAAAGGATTATAAAAATCCAAAGGCGGTCAGCAATTGGGTTATGGGAGAGGTATTAAGGATATTAAAGGAAAGAGAACAGGAAATTTCAAATATTAAATTTCCGCCGGAGTACTTAAGAGAACTTATAGATTTAATAGATGAAGGCCTTTTAAACAGCAGTGCGGCTAAACTGGTTTTTGAGGAAATGTTTGATACCGGTAAGGAGCCAAAGACATTGTTGGATAAACTGGGGCTAAAACAAATCAGTGATGAAGATGCAATAGGAGAATTGGTAAATGAGGTATTGGCGAATAATCAAGAATCCGTAGAAGCTTATAAAAATGGTAAAAGCAATGCATTAAAATATTTGGTAGGGCAAGCAATGAAAATATCCAAGGGCAAGGCAAACCCCAAGATGATAAATAGCATGCTACTGGAAAGACTAGAAGACTGATTAGGAAAATTATTAAAGCGACAGTTTATGTACTGTCGCTTTTTTTTGAGGGCTTCCTGCTTTTTTCTACATAGAATTCACAACCTTTAGTCGTGGTGTTTGATGCTTTTCCGATTTGTTCAAGAGAGCACATTCCGTCTTTTTGATGTATACAATTCTCGGTACAACTAATTAGAATCACAGGATACACCTCCTGTTAATAATTTTCTCCAAAAGCTGAAAACTAATGTAATGAAATATGAGGTAAATTATAATAACCTTTATGTTAATACATCATAAAAAATAAACCGCCTAAGGCGGTATTATTTTTTATTTATTTAAATACTCTTTTTAGAATAAAGTCATCATGGGTAGAGACTTTTTCTTCAATTCTATCCAATTTATCAGAGTTTTGTTTATAACCGTCAAAAAGAGCGGATAGTTTCTCACCATGCTCAACTTCAATCCTTACAACTGTATTATTTATAGTTTTCACTTCTTTCTTAACCGCTGCCAAATCTTCTTCGATTTTCTCAAACCTTTCATCGATTTTCTCAAACCTTTCGTCGATTTTCTCAAACTTATCATCGACTTTTTTAAAACCTTCTTTCATATCAGAATACATCTTAGTCATAAACTCAAACAACTGTTCATTTTCCATTATTTAACCCCCTCTTTCAATAGCCATAGGGTTTCTTATGTCTATCTGATTTAGGATGTAATTAATAAGAACATAAAAAACTTCTTTGTGAATTTAATTATAGCAACAAATAATATTATAAACAATAAAGAAATATAATATATTCAATTATAATAGCGAATTAGTCTGTTACTGTGCTATAATCTTTTTGTAAAGAGATTATAGAAAGGACGTTAAAATGGAACAAGGAAAACTGCCTACGGAATTACTTAGAAAGTTGGTTTTTGATAATATTACAGGGAAAAATCCTAATGTAATAGTTGGACCGGAAGTTGGGGAAGACTGTGCTGCTGTTAGATTTGGTGAATATGCTTGTGTATTATCTACGGACCCCATAACGGGAGCGGAAGCGGGAGCAGGTACTCTGGCAATTCATATTTCATGTAATGATATTGCTTCTTGCGGTGTGGAGCCTATCGGCATTTTGCTTACCTTATTAGTACCGGTTGACGGCAGCGAAGAAGACATAGATAGGGTTATGAGGGAAGCAGGTGTGGCGGCGGAGGAATTGGGAGTAGAGATTATGGGGGGACATACCGAAATAACATCTGCTGTTAATAAAATGGTTATATCTACTACTGCCATAGGCAAGATTGAGATTGATAGAATGATAACCACGAAAGGCGCACAAATAGGCGATGACGTGGTGATGACGAAATGGGCAGGATTGGAGGGTACCTCAATCATTGCATCTGATTTGAGCCATGAGCTTTCCAATGTGCTAAGTGAGGAAGAAATATTATCCGCTAAATCCCTTATTAAATACATATCAGTAGTGCCGGAAGGGGTTTTGGCAGGCAAATTCGGAGTTAACTCCATGCATGATGTGACTGAGGGAGGCATATTGGGGGCCGTATGGGAAATTGCCGAGAGGTCAGATACAGGTGTTGAGATATATCTTAATAAGATTCCTGTTTTAAATGAAACTAAGAAAATATGTGATTATTATAATATAGATCCATATCGGCTTATATCCAGCGGTTCTATGTTAATGACATGCAAAGAAGGGGATAAATTTGTAGGGCTGTTAAATTCTAAAGGGATAGAAGCTGCTATAATAGGTAAAGTGGTAGAAGAAGAACGGATTATCATAAGTAAAGGCGGGGAAAAAATGAAATTGGATCCTCCCGGTGCAGATGAATTATTTAAAGTAGTCTAGAGAATGGATTGTCCATTCTCTTTTTTTTATCAAAATTTCCTCTGTAACCAAATTGTTAACAAATTGCAATATAAAAAATAGAGGAATATTAGGGTTAAAAGTCGAATTAATAGTTGGAATAGCAATATTAGGAGGAGTTTTGATGAAAAAAGTAGTTATATTTGCAGCAATATTATGTTTTATTATGGCTTTTTATATGCAACCACTTGAAGCAGCAGGTTCCGTAGCTATTAAAAAGCCTTCTTTGATTGTCTTAGGTAAACTAATAGAGAATGTAGATGCCCCAATAATTGAGGCCGGTAAAGCTTATGTACCGATTAGAGTTATTAGCGAAGCCCTAGGATATGATGTGAAATATAATGTGAAAACAAAAGTATTGGATATGAATAAAGATAGCTTTAATATTAAGCTTATTATAGGGGATAAAAATGCAAGCGTTAACGGTAAGAAAGTTGTACTTGACAAAGCCCCTTATTTAGTCAATGGGAGAGCGTATGTGCCTGCATCCTTCATATACTCCGGGTTTTGCATATCTGCTGATTATGACAAGAACTCGAATACTGTCAAGATTGGGTGTCTCAGCCCGGCTCCAAAAGGAGATATCCAAAGCAGCAAGAGCATATACATATTTGATAAAAAAGTAGATAACGAGTTTTATCCATTAAATATTAATGATAAGGCAATGATACCTCTTAGACCTATAGGAGAAGGGCTTGGATACGATATAATCTGGGATATTAACACACAGGCGATGACACTTACTAAGTCAGGAAGTAATATAGTTTTTGTTATTAACAAAGAGGAAGCTACAGTTAATAACCAAAAAGTAAAAATGGATGAAAAGGCAAAAATGATAAGCGGCAGAGCCTATGTATCTCTAGAGTTTTTAAAAAGCATGATGGATTATGATTTTCAGTATGATAAGACTGCAAACAGTTTAATAATTAAAGAAGCTCCTATTGCTATATCAAGAGTACAGGATATTTCATATAACGAGGAAAGCGGTTATCCTCAGCTTTATATTTCTGCAGATAAGCCAATTGAATATAAAACCTTTACACTGGACAACCCTGATAGACTGGTTATAGATATAATGAATGCTATTGCTGATACTGATTTTGAGGCAAAGGAAATAAATGAAGGAGATATATTAAGGGTTAGAATAGGTCAATTTAGCAACAATCCCAAAGTGGCCAGAATTGTTGTGGATTTGAAAAGCCACAAAAAAGCCAAGGTTACACAATCTCAGGATAAGAAAACCATATCATTGGTATATGCCAATATAATCCAACCCATAACTATTGGGAAAGAGGGTTATAGCGATGTAATAACAATAAAAGGGAGTCAGCCTGTAGATAGTTCTTTATTTTATTTAGAAAATCCGGAGCGGATTGTTATAGATATTCAAGAGGCAGTTTTTGAAGGTTCGCAACAAAACATCGCCTTAAATAATTCTACTACTATCAAATCCGTTAGGACAGGCCAATTCGATATTGGCACTGCCAGAATAGTTGCTGATTTGGGCAAATCTGCTTTTTACAATATTAAATATGAAGGTAATGAAACAAAAGTCTATATATCTGATATACCATTTTCTTTCATGGGCTATGATAAATACTATAATTCATCTTATATAACATTGAATTCAGGAGAAAAGTCCGATTATACTACGAATTTTGATAAGAAAAATAAGGTGTTAAAATTAACAATTGATAAAGATATTGAATATGATAAAGATTTGTATGATATTAACGATAATTTGTTGGAATATATAAAATTAAGCAAAGTTAAAGAAAAAGGAAAGGTAAATACAATAGCTGAGTTTAAGCTTAAAGAAAAAGTAGAATACGAAGTATTGGAACCTAAAAACACCGGATTAGTCGAGTTAAAGCTTGTACATGCTCCAACTAAGCCCGAGGACTTATTAGTTATCATTGATGCAGGTCACGGGGGGACAGATCCCGGTGCAAAAGCGGTGGATGGCAGTTATGAGAAATCTTATAATTTAGATGTAGCCAAAAGACTAAATGAGAACCTTAAAGAATTGGGCTTTAATACTTTAATGACAAGGGAAGACGATGTATATACATCACTTCAGGAAAGAGCCGATGCGGCAAATTGGAATTATGCAGATTTTTTTGTGAGCATTCATTTTAATGCATATATGAATAAAACCCAAGGGATAGAAACTTTATACTATCCGAATACACCCAGCGAAGCTTACAATATAAATAACAAAGAAATAGCATCCATATTTCAAGAAGAAATCATAAAAGCTTTAAAGAGACCGTCAAGGGGAGTAGTTGCAAGGCCGGATTTATTTGTATTGAATAAAACAAATATGCCTGCTATTCTAGTGGAATTAGGCTTTATAACAAATAAAGAAGAGCTGTCTTATATTAAAAAAAGTTCATATAAAGAAGATGCCGCAAAGGCATTAACCGTATCTCTTATACGTTATTATAAGGAAATAAGAGGTATAGATTTTGGATTAGATAGTTCTATTAATAAGGCTGAAGGAGAACCTCCTACTGAAATTGGAGATACAGCAACGGAAAGTGTAGCTAAAAAATAATATAAGGTAGATTATTTAATGGGCAAACATAAAGTTTGCCCATTAAATATTTTAAAATAGTCAAAAAATAAAGCTGCATTTGCTTTTTAGCAAATGCAGCAAATTTATGAATGAGGGGGAGGAATAAAGAGTATTAGCATTAAATCACCAATAATCTCTGTGATTTTATTATATACGAAAGTATTAAAGAATAACAGTGTTTGAGGCCATTTGTTACAACTAATTTACATCTTTAAGGGGTTTAGCAATACTTATATTTCAAAATGTGATAAAATGTTATATATTATATATAAGAGTTACTTGGGGGTTTTAATATGTCGGATATGATAGAAGTCAGAATTGATAACAAATATACTTCTTTATATAAGAAGGGTGCAAAACTAATTGACATTGCCAGGGATTTTCACGTTTCTTTGACAGTTAAATAAACAAAAAAGACATATAAGCCTTGCTAAGGCTATATTTTTTTGTCAAATTTTAAAAATAACGGTTGCGTAATACGTCGTAACGTGATATAATATAAGGGATTGGAGGGTTGATTATGAGACTTTCGTTTTCTAAATCTAAAAATTCCTTATCTATTTATGTTATTAAGGATATTACTGTTAAAGGTAAAAGAACCACCAAGGTTTATGAAAAATTAGGTACATATGATGAATTAAAGGAAAAATTAAATGGTGAGGATCCTATCAAATGGGCGGAAGAATATGTAGAGAAGCTTAATAAGGAGGAGAAGGAAGAAAATAGAGCTATTATGGTTAAGTATTCTCCTGTTAAGGTGATTCCAAAGGGTGAAAAACGCTCTTTTAATGGTGGGTATCTTTTTTTACAACAGATTTATTATGAGCTTGGCCTTGATAAAATTTGTGAGACAATATCAAAAAAGTATAAGTTTACTTATGATCTTAATTCTATTTTATCAAGGCTTATATATGGTAGAATCATTTTCCCTTCCTCCAAGTTTTCTACTTATAAACTTTCTGAAAAGTTTTTAGAAGAACCAAATTTTGAATTACAACATATTTATAGGGCTCTTGAGGTGATTTCTAAAGAGATGGATTTTATTCAGTCTTCCTTATATAAGAATAGTATAAAGATATCTAAAAGAAACACTAATGTTTTATTTTATGATTGTACTAACTATTTTTTTGAAATTGAATCAGAGGATGGTCTAAAGCAATATGGATATAGTAAGGAACATAAACCTAATCCTATTGTACAAATGGGCCTTTTTATGGATGGAGATGGCATTCCTCTTGCCTTTTCTATTACAAAGGGAAATACTAATGAGCAGTTAACATTAAAACCCTTGGAAAAAAAGATTTTATTGGATTTTAATCTT
>JALNWH010000029.1 GCA_023230985.1 Bacillota bacterium | reverse complement strand
CTTCTTACGTTTTCTAAATCAACTTCGAAAACTTTACCAACTTTGAATTTTACATTGCTTGATAGGATTATTTCATCCTTAACTTCCTTACTGTCTACCTTAGCATAGGCAGCGGTTAATCCGATAGCTGATACGGTAGCTTTATCTACTCTATCGCTAAAGATAAGCTTAAAGGATTTTACTGAAGTTTGGTCAACTCCGTCAAGAGTAATCTTGTCAGGGTCAAAGCTGTCACCGTAGAATTCCATTACACTGTCTTCATTGGCAACATCCAATTTATTTCCTGCTACGTCTTTGAAATCACCGACAAATACCAAGCCTTCTTTGTATTCCTTGTCCTGTAGTTTTTCACTTCCGTCAAAGGAAAACTCAAACGTTGTATTATCGTCATAAGCAACCTTTGCACTCATTGTTTTGCCTTCTTCAACAGTTAGTCCTAACCCGGCCAAGTTACTAACTTGCATAGGTTCGCTAAATACTACTCTAACTACTTTGTTGTTTAATGCTTCAATGCTCTCCACTATAGGAGCTTCAATATCATTAACTGTAGATACTCCAACAAAGGTTGGTTTTGCATTTACTGCAAATCCGGCTAAGTCTACTAGGCCTGCTATAGTAAGCTTATAGGAATTACCTGCTTTTAGTTCTGAACCAAGAGTTAAGGTCAAAACATTGTCTTTAGCTTTATATTCTGCTTTAACAGGTGTTCCAATGCTTCCATCTATGCTGTATATTGTAATGTCTTCGGCAACTTCTTTATTCAAATCTTTTGTAAATTCAACTTTAACCACATCTTTATCACTTGCCCATACTTTTTTCACTTGTGAAGCGGTAATATTTCTGGGACTAAATGTTTTTACTTTTTCAGTAGTCTTCATTTCATTTTCATATTCATCCATAACATTGTAAACCGTTAGTTTGTAGGTTTTACCTTCCAAATCGGATACTGTTAGAAGAACAGCTCTGAAATCTTCTTTGTCACCGGGTAATTTTTCAACTTTTTCAATGTCAACATCATTATTGAATTCATAGTTATTTACATCAAGTGCTGTTTCTTCGTCAAGTCTGGTAAAGCCTTGCTCTGTGAAGTCTACCTTTACAAGATTCTTCGAGATATAATTAAAGTCGGAGAATATCGGGGCGGACTTATCGGCAGCTTTGCCTGAGAAAGTAGCTTTGCCTTCTTTAACCATTACATTAGCTATTACTGCTCTGTCTACAACGTTTTGAACAATAAGCTCATATCTAATGCTTGTTTTTTGTGCTTCTGTAGTTATTTCTACAGTTGTCTTTTTATCATCATCTTTTGTTATATCTTTTATTGAAAGGATTTCTAATTCGTCATCTTTACCGGCTTTGATTGTGTAATTTTCCAAATCAACTGCTGATTCTTTTGTTAAAAGCTTAGTAAAAGTAGCTTCCAATCTTGTAAATGTCTTTGCTGTAACACCTTCAAGTCTTGGAGCAACTTTATCAACTCTTGCAAAGAAAGATTTGCTTGCTGATTTCAATACTGCGCCGTCTATGGATTCAATACCTTTAACTTTTACTGTGTGTGTTTTGTTAGCTGTCAAGCCTTCAGTTATAAGTGTTACTTCATCAACATCTAATTCAGCTTTAACAACTTCTACATCTTTTATTTCATAGTTTTCTGCATTTGTTGCTGTTTCAAAATCAAGAGCTTTATCAAATGTCAATACTACTTTTTCTGTATCAACACCTTCAGCTTTTGTTAAAGATGGAGCTCCTGTTACTTTTGCAATTCCGGCAAAATTAGCTTTTGCTTCACCTACTACCAAAGTATAAAGCTTACCGGCTGTCATTGCTGCTGTTTCAAGTCTTACTGTATCTTTTGCTACTAATTTTGCTTCTTTGACTTCCAAGCCTTCAATTTTATAGTTTGCTGCGTTTTCTGCAAATCTGGCGTTTACTTCTTCTTCAAATACTACTTCGACTACGCTATTTCCAATTGCTTTTACGGATTTAACGTTTGCTGCGATTGCTTCTTCGTATAGACCGTTGTCTATAGCTACTTGCATGTCTATTTTGCCTGCTTCAATAAGAACTTCGATAAGAAGCTTACCGTCTTTGGTATTGTGCTTCAATACTTCAACTGTTGCTCTTGCTAAATCATCTATTGTGAAAGAATCGTTATCTTCTTTCGGATTTAGACCTATTGATTTTGCAAATTCAAATACTTCGGAAAATTCAAAGTCACCAACTGTGTCGCTTGTGTTTTGATTATATCCCAGTGCTTCTAATAATACTTTGTAATAGGATTGTTCGTTGATTTCTTTGCCGGGCATGAAATTTCCCTCACTGCCTATCCAGCCAAGTTCCGGATGAGCCTTTAGGTATGCCATTATATTTTTGCCTTCTGCCCATTTGTAATTTTGTGCGTCTTTAAAATTATCTGCTTCTTCAAATGCTTTTGCATCGTTTTCAAGACCTCTTAATCTTAAGAACAATATAGCTGATTGAAGTCTTGTAGGTGATTCTTTTGCGTATTCTACTGTTACTCCGTTACCATCTCCTATTAGCATTTTTATTGCTGCTAATGCTTTTACATCATCGGAGATAGTTTCGTCTGCAAATGCTACTGTGAATGTTGAGAATACTAGTGCAATTGCTAAGACTAGTGCTAGAACTCTTTTACTCATATTGTTTTTTACCTCCTTGTATTGTTTGAATTGTATTTTTGATATTTGCTTTGAAATTTGTTTTTGCATTTAATCAATAGACCTTTTTGAGACCTATTACTTTTCACCTCCTTCAAAAAATTCAAGATTATTTCTTGACGACTTACTTAATTCGATGTCAACTTTCAAATACCTGCCTGGGTAACTGAACTGTAACAATGTGTAAAGGGCTTGTAATGGGGATTTACAGCAATGGAGGAAAGGAAATGGTAATTATGATATTAAAAAAAGGAACAGTTTTTTAACCGTTCCTTTACTGCAATAACGCCTTATACCTATCTATGCAACTCTCTCATAATTCGGCACTTACTATAACGCAATCTTAATTAAATATATAAGCGTTATAGATACGTGCAGTGGTATGAGCATATATAATTTGATTCGATTGCTGAGTTCCAAGGCTAATAATCTGTAAGCTTGTTGCGGGTTGCGTCAAAACTCGCTTTGCTCAAACAGTTGACGCAACTAATCCTCCACTGCGCTAACAGATTCTAAGCCTCTCCACAACGCAATCTTAATCAAATATATAAGCTTTACCACAAATGCCGTGATGTGTGTTATACGGTTTCGTAACTCTGCTGCTGTATAATATATACATGATATAAGCTTGATAGACCATCTGTCCCCTATTCTAATACGTTAACACTTCTATTTCATCTGTAGTTATCTTCTGATTGTTCAAATCCTTTATTGTAGATTTACCTGTATTAGTAAGCCTTATATTAACGGTACTGTTACTCCTCAATGCATTTCTTAAAATAATCCTTATAGTTTGATCCTTTACCTCAACCTTGTCCGCAGAGCTTTTACCATAGTTTGCTCCGGAGATTTCAAAACAATCCATGCTAAGGCTCGTGTTTTTAATCGGATTTGATGTTATTAATGTAATTATCTTATTGTCTATATCTATGGATTCTCCTAAAATTTCAAATTGAGGTAATTCTACATCGGAACCTGCAAATTCAATTTTTCTATCACTTGACTCCACTGCTAAACCTTGTAAATCCTTAATAGCTGTGCTTAGGGTGATTTCATAATCATAATTGCCTGATATAGGGGCATTTGCAGAATTCAAATAGATAGTTGCTGATTCCTTGTCTTTTGACAGCACTATATCTGAAACTACTACAGCACTTCCTCCTGATGGAATTCTCTTTATTGAAAAACCTGATGATGCAGGTATATCCATTGGTTCATTAAATTCAACTACTAAAGTATATTTGTTTATAGCATATATATCTTCCACAAAAGGTGCTTGATTTTTATAAGAGGTACCCATAAATTCTTTTGTATTTTTGTTAGAGGATGAAGGTATTGAATTAAATCCTGCAGCATCCTTAATACCGCTTCTTGCCGTTAACTTATATTCTTTATCCTCTTTTAACGGATTACTATTGCTCAAATAAAGCATTGCCTGAGACACTATTTCATCCGATTTTACCGATGCACCGATAATACTGGTACCACTGATACTAAACTGGTTGGGGCTTATGCCTTTCACCGGTTTAGAAAAACTTACAGACACTGCAGTGCTATTTTCTGCAAATACATCTAATATATAAGGGGGCTCATTAACTTGGCTTGTACCGGGAAAACTCTTTATATTAGAATAAGAATCTTCATCCAGCCTATCAAGGTTTGACACCCTTACTTCATAAATTTTTCCACTCTTAAAAATATCCGGATTATTATAAGCGTCTGTTTTAAATTGCACTCTTACTGTTGCCTTATCAGCGGAAAAATACTTTTGATATTCCAAACCTTTGGGATTGTCATAGTCTTCATTATTTTCAGTAACAATAGTCGCCTCCAAATCAGCTAATTCCTGCTCGGAAATGGTATTATCAAAATATAAATCTATGGAAGATGTATCATAAGCATTGATAGCATCAAGTTTAAGAGATTTTTCTTTTTTATCTCCATAGCCGGCATAGTTTCGTTTCGCTACTTTATCATCTGTGCTAATTTCTTTGCCTGCCAAATCCATCACATTTTCCACAGCAATAGTATAGATTCTTCCTGCTGTTGGTTCTTTTGTCAACAGTGTTACTATTTTTCCTGTCCTATCTAATGTAGCTTTTGCCGCATATCCTAAACTGCTGTCCAATACATAGTTAAATACGTTTTCAGCACTTTTTTTATCAATTCTTTTATTAAATGTTAAAACCAAACCGTTTTCAGTACTTTTTGCTGTATAAGTCAGCGGCGAAGTATCTTTTGATATTCCTATAAAATAAGTCTTTGCATAGCTTAAAATACTTCCGTAACTATCATAAACATCGCTTATCTCCAGCATATACTTTGTACCGTGTTTTTGATTGGATGTGATCAAGGTTACAGTCTTCTTATTATCGGACAAAAAAGCTTCTTGCACTTCAAGATCATTATCTATGTAATAATTTGAAATATCTTCTGCAGAATCTTTTTCAACATTTCTGGAAAAGAGAATTTCGACTTCATTATTTGAAATAACTGTAGTAGATGCATCAAATTTTGCTGTGCTGCCGGAAGCGCCTCTAAAGCTTTTTGTTGTTTCAAACATAACATTGTCAGCTAAATCCGCAATGTTTTTAACAGTAATTCTGTAAACAGTATCAGGATTTTGATTTGTTGTTCTGAGCCTAACTGCCTTTCCGGTTTCATCTAATATAGCTTCTTCAATAGTAAAAGAATCATTATAGACGATGTAGTTTTCTTTTCTTTCCGCTGTAATCCTATTCAATGCTTCACTGAAATTAATTACTAAGGATTTGTTGCCTTCAGGTTGTATTGTAATAATAGTCGGTTTAGTTGTGTCCCTAGGAAGTGCTATATAGGCTTTTTCTAAAAATTCCATAGGATTGCCTGCCAAATCCGTTACATTTCTTGCTTCCAGCCAAAATCTTTTGCCTTCTCTTTGGGTGGCAGTTGTCAATGTCACAACTTTTCCTGTGGAATCAAGCTGGGCATCATATACATCAATATCGTTTTCAACTATATAATTATTAATGTCTTCGGCACTTGCTCTATCGATTTCTTCATCAAAGGTAATTTTTATAACATTATTGCTGATTATTTCAGCTACTGCTTTAGGTTTTCGTGTATCTCTAGGCAGTGCAACGAATCTCTCGCTATAATTTTTTATTGCCATACCGTTTACCGGAATTTCCATATTGATATGTAATTCATAAGCGGCAAAGGCAGGCATAACTGCAGTTGTAATAATAATCTTACTCCCTTCAGATGCGATTGATTCTATTGCAATTTTCTTATTGCTGTCCTCGGGGGTAATGGTGATATCATCTTTTTCTAAAACTGTTTCATTATCAAGGGTAAGAGCATATTTATTATTCGACAGTCTTTCAAATGCCAAAACCTCTATGGAAGCAACATCAATCTTGAAACCTGCTTTGGCAGCCTTTCCTTCATCTATTATGCCTTTTTCAATCATCAGTGTTATAAGGCTTTTCTTTTCATCCTTTGGCTTGGTATTTAAAGTGGAATAAATAGCTTTTGCTACATGGTCTATTGTAAAGTCTTTTACTTTAGCCATATTTTTCGCACTTGCCAGTATTCCCACAGATTCAGCAAAATCCAAGGTTTCATTGTAATCAAAGTCCAGGTCTTGATTGTAGTCTAGGCTTTCCAGCATAACTTTATAAAAAGCTTTTGCATCTATAGTATTGTTTGGATAGAAATTGCCGTCAGGGTTGCCTATCCACCCCAAATCAGGGTTGTCCTTGGCATATCCCAGGTAGTTTCTCCCTACAATCCAGTTATATTTATCGGCATCTTTAAAATTTTCATCCCAATCATATGTAAGGGCTTCGTCTTCCAATCCTTGTATCCGTAAAAAAATTATCAGGGCTTGAATCCTAGTGGGTGTTTCCGCTAAGTATTCCGTTGTTACCCCTGTTTCAAGATCTTTACCGATAAGTATTTCCAAATCGGCACATGCCTTTGCTTCTTTGCTGATTTTATCCGCAAAGATTGGAGCGGGTATAATAACAGTTGTAAAAATAATTAATGCAGTTAGTATAGCTGTAAGCTTTCTTCTTGCCATTTCATTCCTCCCCTTTTATTTAATATTTATATAAAATGTTTTCGAAGATTCTTCATCCCACCTCTCACTTCCCACTTCTCACCTCTCATTTAGTATATATTTAAATCCAATATGTAGCAACATTATAATTTAGATGTAATGGAATTGTAAAAGTTGCTTCAAATGGATAAGTAAAGAAGGAAAACAGAAGAAGAAGTAGAATAATAGATTAACATAGAAAAATTTAGGAGGGGTTTTTTTGAATAACAAGAAACTTGTAGCATTATTAATAACAATAACACTGTTGCTTAGTTCTTTTACTTTAATCCATGCAGATTCACCCTTTATAGATATTGAAAATAATTGGGCAAAGGATTCTATAATTTCCGTAAATCAAAAAGGATTAATGAAAGGAACATCTGATAATAAGTTTAGTCCCGGTAATCCTGTTAACAAGTATTCCGTATTGGTAACTATCGCAAAAATGATGGATGCTGAAAAGATAGCTGATTTAGATGATTTAGTAGAAAAATCTAAAGCCGATTTGGACAAATTTAAGGTTCCTGAATATGCTAAGAGGGAAACTGCTTTTTCTTTAGAAAGGGGCATAATACTTAGCGACTTTGATTTGGAAAGCATGAGCGATAAGCCCAATGCAACTAAATTGGATATCTGTGTTTATTTAGGCAGGGCTTTTGGAGTACAACAAGATGCAACTTTACCGGTTCAATTATTCTTTAGAGATACGGAATCAATTCCACGTGCATATAGGGGGCATGTCAATCATATGATAGAAATAGATGTCGTAGATGGTAAAGGTGATGCCAATGGTGATTTTAAACCCAATGATTTGGTCACACGGGCAATGTTTGCAAAGATGATAGACGAGGCCAGCAATGCATATAAAAAACAAGACGGTTGGAATAATGATGACATTGATGATGGACTAATAGACGATGATGATTATGTTGATGATTTGTTTGATGACTTTGATGAATTTGATAACGATTCTACAGAAACAGTATTTACAAAAGGAATAATAGATTCTGTTATCTATAAAAGAAACGACAAACCGAAGATTCTTTTAGAAACTGAAGGTAAAAGTATTAAGGAATTTTACGTGCCGGAAGACTTGATTAAAGAAAATATAATTCTAAATGGGCAACTATCTGATGTATACTCTCTCAGACCGGGTATGTTTGTTGAGGTTAAAGCACAAAATAAAATAGTGAGAAATATCGCAACAGTTGAATTTATAAGAAATATAAATGAAAAGGCCATAATAAGAAGCATTGATTTTTTGAATGCGGAAATCACAGTAGATATAATGGATGAAGCGGAACAAATAGTAAAAGAGAAAAAGGTTTACCTTCAAAATGCAAATTTGGTCGATATTTCTTCTGTTGAAACCATTCTTTTGGATGATTTAAAGCGGGGGCAAACTGTAATCATATACGGTGTAGAGGATGAAACCGGTATAAAAGCTGTCACAGTCATTGCACAATAAGGGTTTGATTGGGAAGATTCTTTTCTCGCTGTCACTCTGAGCGATAGCGAAGAGTCTTTTGTAATCGATACTTTTAAGATTCTTCGTCGCAGGCTCCTCAGAATGACAGTATCGGGGATATCTCAGAATGATATTGCACTAAACCGTCATCCTAAGAATTTAGTCGGAGAACCTTATTGAGGTGATAAAAATTGTATTATGTATATATGATGGCGAATTGGAATAACAGGGTATTATATACAGGTATAACAAACAACTTAGAGCGCAGGGTATACGAGCATAAAAATAAGATAATTAAAGGTTTTACCTCAAAATACAATGTTAACAAACTAGTATATTACGAATGTGCTTCAAGTGTTGTTTCAGCTATTGAAAAAGAAAAGCAGATTAAGGGATGGAAAAGAAGTAAAAAAGAAGCACTAGTATATGAGCAAAATCCGGATTGGGAAGATTTGTCGAAGGGATTCTAATGATAAGGATGTGATGTTTATGGATAATGCGGATTATATGAAGAGATATGAAGAGTGGTTGGAATCTGATTACATAGATGCATTGACAAAAAAAGAACTTGAAGAAATCCGGGGAAATGAAAAAGAGATAGAAGATAGATTTTATAAGGATTTGCATTTTGGTACTGCCGGCTTAAGAGGTGTTATAGGAGCCGGTACAAATAGAATGAATAAATACACCGTATGCAAAACTACAAAAGGGCTGGCGAACTATATATTAAAAAAAGGCGGAGAAAACCCTTCCGTAGTTATAGCTCATGATTCCAGACTTTTTTCCAGAGATTTTACCGAGATGTCAGCTGCAGTTCTATGTGCTCACGGTATCAATGTATATATCTATCCAAATCTGCGTTCTACACCGGAACTATCATTTGCAGTAAGAGAAACAAAATCCACAGCAGGCATAGTAGTTACTGCCAGCCATAATCCACCTGAATACAACGGTTATAAGGTTTATTGGGATTATGGTTCTCAAGTAATGTCACCTATCGCTGAGGAACTCATGGAAGAAATAAACAGCATTAAGGATTTTGCAATCATCGAACCTTATTTGGATAGAGATTTAAAAGAGTTCGATAATCTGCATATGCTTGGAGAAGAAATGGATCAAAAATACATTAATAATGTACTCTCTTTGTCTTTAAATCCTGAAGCTATTAAAGAAGCAAAGGATTTAAATATTGTCTACACGCCCCTTCATGGCGCCGGCAATATCCCGGTTAGAAGAGCATTGAAGGAAGCAGGTTTCACAAATGTTCATGTGGTTCCGGAACAGGAGCTGCCCGACGGTACATTTCCTACGGTGAAGTATCCTAATCCGGAAGAGCCGGAAAGCTTTTTATTGGCACTAAGTTTAGCAAAAGAAATCGATGCAGACATAATTATTGCTACTGACCCGGACTGCGATAGATTAGGAGTCATGGTAAGGATTGGGAATAAAGATTATTTAAGACTTACCGGTAATCAGGTAGGTGTGATTTTAACTCATTATATTTTTGATTCTTTAAAAAACTGTAGAAAGTTGAAAGAAAACAGCCTTTTTATAGATACAATCGTTACAGGGAAAATGGCGGAAAAAATAGCGAAATCATACGGTGCCAATACTATATCTACTTTAACAGGGTTTAAACATATTGCCTCGGTAATAAAAGCAAGAGAGGCAAAGGGGGATAATTTCATATTTGCTTTTGAAGAGAGCTATGGTTATATGGCCGGGGATTTTGTCAGAGATAAAGACGGTGTGATATCTTCCATGTTGATTTGTGAAGCAGCTGCGTTTTATAAAACTAAGGGTCTTAATTTATATGAAGGTCTTTTAAATCTGTATGCAGAATATGGATATTATAAGGAAGACCTTTTTTCTATAGTGTTAAAGGGAAGAGAAGGAGCAGAAACAATTTTAGCTATTATGGATAGTCTACGCAAAAGTCCGCCAAATAGTCTGGACGGATTTAAGATTGCCGAATTTAGAGATTATCTGGTTTATGAATCTCCTTTTAGAATTCCAAAGGATAATGTTTTATATTTCTTATTTGAGGATAATAGTTGGTTTGCTATCAGACCTTCGGGAACAGAACCAAAAATTAAAATCTATTTAGCTGTAAAAGGCGAAAGCTTGGGAGATGCCGATAGAAAATTAAGCATTTTAAAGAAAAATGTGAAGGAATTAATAGAAAAGACGATGAAAGATGAGAAGTGAGACTTTTATATAAAATGAAGGAATATGACATTCTATATTGAATATATAATAATGAAACTTAATGATATTTTCAGAAAGTGTTTTTTTTACTCTAGAAATATAATGATTGAGTAAAAAACTAAGGAAAAGTTAAAAGAAAAGGGGGATTAAAGTGGATAAGGTTATGATTAGAGTTAGGATGAGTGCTCATGATGCGCATTATGGCGGAAACTTAGTAGATGGGGCAAAAATGCTCGGACTTTTCGGAGATGTTGCAACAGAGCTGCTAATCAGAAACGATGGTGATGAAGGTCTGTTTGTTGCATATGATGCTGTTGAATTTTTAGCACCTGTTTATTCCGGCGACTTTATTGAAGCAGAGGGTTATATTGAGAAATCCGGCAATACTTCAAGAAAAATGAAGTTTGAAGCAAGAAAGGTTATACAACCAAGGCCGGATATAAGCGATTCTGCTGCTGAAGTTATTGAAGAACCGGTAATAGTTTGCAGGGCAAGTGGAACTTGTGTCGTACCCAAAGATAAGCAAAGGTACTAAATCTTCAGATTTATTATAAGTGCATTAAGTATAACTGAAAAAATTTATAAAACGTGTTATAGGGGGTTAATAAATTGGAAAAACTAATAATAACAGCTGCTGTAAACGGTGCTGAAACCACAAAAGAACAACAGCCTAATTTACCGATAACACCTGATGAGATAGCAGAAGCCGCTTATGAAGTATATAAAGCCGGCGGTTCCATGGTTCACATTCATGCTAGAGAAAACGACGGTACACCAACTCAATCAAAAGATGTATATGGTGAGATAAAAGAAAAAATCGCAGAAAAATGCAACATTATTTTTCAACCTTCCACCGGTGGTGCTGTATGGCATAAAGCAGAGGAAAGAATCCAACCTGTATTATTAAAACCGGAAATGGCTTCATTGACTTGCGGAACTTGTAACTTCGGGCCGGATGTATTTATGAATACGGAGGAGTATATAGAGACCTTTGCAAAGACTATGATGGAGCACGGTGTTAAACCGGAACTTGAGATTTTTGACAGGGGAATGATTTTTAATGCATTAAAATTAGTAAAGAAAGGCCTAGTCAAACCGCCATTACATTTCGATTTTGTTATGGGAGTTCCGGGAGCTATTATGGGTGAACCAAGAGATTTAGTTTATTTGGCACATAGCATTCCGGAAGGAAGCACTTGGACAGTAGCAGGAATAGGCAGGTTCGAACTTCCGTTGGCAATCATGGCAATTGTAATGGGTGGCCATGTGAGAGTAGGCTTTGAAGACAATATTTTCTATTCAAGAGGAGTATTGGCAGAGTCTAATGCTCAATTAGTAGCGAGAATAGTGAGGATTGCAAAAGAATTCGGCAGAGAAGTAGCTACTCCCGATGAAGCAAGAGAAATCTTGGGATTGGGGAAATAGAGCTAGAGTACGAAGCGGTCAGAGACCGCCCTACAACGTCACTCTGAGCGATAGCGAAGAGTCTTATGCTTCGATGGGAAAAAGATCCTTCTCCGCAGTGCTCCCCGGGATGACATATGTGAATGAAAAGAGGTGATATGGAATGGTTTTTGATGCATATATAACTGCGTCATTACATTGTAAAAAATGCGGAAAAGTAAATATAAAAGATATATCTTACTTTGAATTAAGAAAAATTCAAGGGAAATCAATATACTGTGAATGTGGAGAACCGTTAATAAGAATAAAAAGCCCTGATTTAAAAACATTCCATATCCTTATTTCTTGTCTAGCTTGTAATAAAGAACACATTTATAATCTAAAATGGAGTTCTATCCCTTTTCGTAAAGTAAAAATTCTTACCTGCCCGGTTTCAATGCATGAAGTCGCCTTTGTAGGTGGCGGATACTTGGTTAGGAGCTTGGCGGATCGTAAACAGCAAGATTCTATTGAGTTATTGAGTAGTATTTGAGTAGGAAGCAAGCCTAGGGTTATCTCTCTATGGTTTTGGTTCGAAGCACGAGGCACGTAGTACGAGACTCGTAGCTGAATAATATCGGAGGTGCTATTCTATATGAAAATTTTTATTGACACTGCAAATGTGGATGAAATAAAAAGAGCTAATGATATGGGGGTTATTTCCGGTGTAACTACTAATCCATCATTAATTGCTAAAGAGGGCAGAGACTTCAAACAAGTTGTTACAGAGATTACTTCTATTGTAGATGGGCCTATAAGTGCAGAAGTAATTAGCATGAAATGGGAACAGATGGTGGAAGAGGCGGTTGAACTTTCTAAAATACATAAGAATATTGTAATAAAAATACCTATGTGTGAAGAAGGTCTTGTAGCGGTTAAGGTTTTAAAAGAAAAGAATATAAAAACCAATGTTACTTTAATATTTTCTGCAAATCAAGCAATATTGGCTGTTGAAGCCGGTGCATCCTTTGTCAGTCCTTTTATCGGGAGATTGGATGACATTGGTCACTGCGGAATGGATATAGTAAAAGATACTGTAAATATATTCGATATTTACGGCTTTGAAGCTGAAATCATAGCAGCAAGTGTAAGGCACCCCATGCATGTAACGGAAGCAGCATTGGCCGGTGCCCATATTTGTACAATTCCTTTTAATGTAATTATGAAAATGATATCTCATCCATTGACTGATATAGGTATCGAAAAATTTCTAACTGATTGGAAGAAGGCGGGAGGTTAAGCTGCTTATCAGAAATAGTTAAGGTATGAACAGTAACGTTAAAATAAGAAGTTCACAGAAAATGGTTTTATGGGGTTGAAAAGTAATAGGGGGTTAGTATATGATAGATAGAGATATTGCTATGGGATTAGTTAGAGTTACCGAGATAGCAGCATTGAACAGTGCTTTATGGATGGGAAGAGGAGATAAAAATTCTGCTGATCAGGCTGCAGTGGACGGTATGAGAAAAATGTTTGATAATCTAAATATAGATGGTATAGTAGTAATTGGCGAAGGCGAAAGAGACGAAGCTCCTATGCTGTTTATCGGTGAAGAGATTGGGAAAAGGGATCAAGATGATATCCAAGTAGATATAGCTGTAGATCCTTTAGACGGTACCAATTCCGTTGCAAAAGGTTTGACTAATGCAATATCCGTAGTGGCATTAGCAGAGAAAGGCTGTTTGCTCCACGCACCTGATATGTATATGAATAAAATTGCAGTTGGTCCAAAATGCAGAGGTGTGGTGGACATAAATGCTTCTGTAGAGACAAATTTAAGAAATATATCCAGAGCATTAAAAAAAGATATTAAAGAAATCACTGTTACTATGCTGGACAGAGACAGACATAATGACCTAATTGGGGAAATTAGAAAAATTGGATGTCGTATTAAACTATTTCGAGATGGCGACGTTGCTGCAGCACTTGCTACATGTTTTGATGAAACAGGTGTTGATGTTTTAATGGGAATCGGCGGAGCTCCTGAGGGTGTCATTTCAGCTGCCGCATTGAAATGCTTGGAAGGCGAGTTTCAAGGGGTTTTATATCCTATTAATGATGAAGAAATACAAAGATGTCACGAGATGGGTATAAAAGATATAAACAAAGTGTTAAAATTGGAAGACTTGGTAAAAGGGGACGATGTATTTTTTGCAGCGACGGGAGTATCTGACGGTGAACTGTTAAAGGGAGTGCTTTATTTAGAAAATAATAGGGCTGTTACTCATTCTGTTGTAATGAGATCAAAAACCGGAACTATCAGATTTATTGATGCGACCCATAATTTATACAAAAAACCTAAATATTAAATATTAACTATTTTCATATCAAGGTATTTTATATATATTCCAATAATATAAAAACTGTTTAAACTAAGAAGGTGATTTGAGCAGCTTCCTGCTCAAATCAACCTTTAATATAGAATAACTGATTTTGCATTTCAGTGACTGACTGAGCTGTCATTTTAAGTATCAATGGGTGATTAAAGTATTGATACTTAAACCTTCAGGAAGCTTATAAGCTGATAGTTATAATAGATTTGCCAAATTATACCTGATAGGAGGTGAAATATTGGAAGAATTAATGAAAAAGAATCTTGCCGAATTGCGAGAAATGGGTAAAGCTATGGGGATTAAAAACTATTATAAATTAAAGAAAGAAAATTTAGTCAGTGAAATCCTTTCTGTGATTGAAGCGGCAAGAGTGGCTCACGGTATACCAAAATCTGAAATAAATGAGGGGATTAAAGAAGAAGATAAAGAAATCACAAAGACTATAGAACCTACTAAAGATGAAACTGTTAAAGAAGAAGACAAAAAAGAGACAGAGGCCGTAGAAGAAGAAATTGCAAAACCACCGGAACAAAAAGAATTAGATCACGATAAACCTTTAAATGAAGAGGAAAGAAAGTTTTTTGAATCTAAGGATGTGGAAAGAGGCGGAAAAGCTGATGGAATACTGGAAGTCCATCAGGAGGGTTTTGGCTTTTTACGATCCGATAATTATCAATCAGGTGATAGAGATATATATATATCGCCATCACAAATAAGAAGGTTCAATCTTAGGACCGGAGATAGAGTGACCGGGATAACACGAGCTCCCAAAGAAGGAGAAAAGTTTCAAGCACTTTTATATGTAAGAGGGGTTAATGGAGATGCGCCGGATAGTGTAATAAAACGTCCGGATTTTGAAGATTTAACACCTATCTACCCTAAAGGTAAGCTGGTGATGGAAACAGGCAGTGGAGAATTATCTACTAGAATTATCGATTTGCTGTCACCCATAGGAAAGGGACAAAGAGGAATGATTGTCTCCCCGCCAAAGGCAGGCAAAACCACACTTCTTAAAAAGATTGCAAATAGTATCACAAGAAATTATCCTGAAATAGAATTAATAGTTCTCTTAATAGACGAGAGACCGGAAGAAGTTACGGATATGAAACGTTCCATTAGAGGTGATGTTATATATTCTACTTTTGATGAAATGCCGGAACACCATTGTAAAGTAGCGGAAATTGTTTTGGAAAGAGCTAAGAGACTCGTGGAGCAGAAAAAAGATGTAGTAGTTTTGCTGGATAGTATTACTAGGTTGGCAAGAGCCTACAATCTTACTATAGCGCCTACAGGTAGGACGCTATCGGGTGGTCTTGATCCCGGTGCCTTATATAGACCGAAAAAGTTTTTCGGAGCGGCCAGAAATATTGAAGAGGGCGGTAGTTTAACCGTACTTGCTACTGCACTGGTAGATACCGGAAGCAGAATGGATGATGTTATATTCGAGGAATTTAAAGGAACAGGCAATATGGAGATTCACTTAGACAGAAAGCTGTCAGAAAAGCGAATTTTCCCGGCTATTGATATGAACAAATCCGGCACAAGACGAGAAGAGGACTTATTGACTCCGTCAGAATATGAGGCAGTACTACATATGAGAAGAGCTTTAAGCACCGGTAATAATACCGAGGTAACGGATTTCCTAATAAATAGTATGCTTAGGAATAAGACTAATAAGGATTTCGTTGATTTTTTGATAAGACAATCTCAAAGATAATATATTCCCTACTTATGTTTCGATGCTTTTTTAGTATATCGAATTATTTGTAGGGAATTATTTTGTTTTTATTTATTCCAAAAACCATAAAAAGGGCGAATTAATCGCCCCTTTTATGGTTGATAAATATCTCTGAGTTTTTCGCCTGTGATTACTCTCTTACAAGTTTCACAGTATACGTCAAGATGATTTTCACTAAGTTTTTTTCTATTATATTCAAGCTGATCTTTTGTAGCAAAAGCCTTGCCGCATTTTTCACATTTTACAAGTTCAAAATCCTTATTCCATATAGTTCTTATCCCATCTCTTTCAATCATTTCAATGGCATCGGTGGGACATACATAAGCACAGGAACCACAGCCAATACATGAGGATGAAGGCTCATCGTAAGGTGTGGAAACTTTTTTAGTAACACCTCTCATAATTGTAGAAATGGAATTACTCCCCATTTCCTCGCAGGCCTTTACACAAAGTCCGCAGAGTATACAATGTTCCTCTTTATCTCCGGAAAACCTTATTTTATCGGGAACTCCATATTCCTTACGCAGATTGTTAATCGTCTCATCTTCCGGTGTTCTGGCATATAAAAGCATTAACAGGTCTTTTCTTATTGCTTTGATTTTTTCCGAGTCAGTAAATACTTTTATTTCCCTTCTTACAGGGTAAATGCAGGAGGCCACAATGCTTTTACGTCCTCCATCTTCTATTTCAACAACGCATAGCCGACAGCTTCCCGGACCGGGTAAAGCTTCGCTGTGACATAAGGTGGGTATAAAGATATTATTTCTCTTAGCTATCTGCAACAGCATTTCGCCTTTTTGGGCTATACATACTTTACCATCAATTATTATCTTCATACCGATACCCCCTTTGCGATTTTCACTGCATCGAATCTACATACATCATAGCAATTGCCGCATTTTATACATAGGCTTGTATCTATGATATGGGGTTTTTTTATTTCACCGGTTATTGCAGATGTTGGGCAATTTTTTGCACATACACCACATCCGGTACATTTTTGCTTATCTATTTCAAAAGATGTAAGATTCTTACATACGCCTGCAGGACATCTCTTTTCATTTATATGTGCCAGATATTCATCGCGAAAATATTTCAGCGTAGTAAGCACCGGGTTAGGAGCCGTTTTACCAAGACCGCACAAAGATGCACTTTCAACAGTATGGCACAGGCTTTCCAACAAGTCCAAGTCACTTTCTGTTCCGTTGCCGTTACAAATATCAGTCAGTATCTCTAACATTCTCTTTATGCCCTCCCTACAGGCAACACATTTACCACAAGATTCCTCCGATAAAAAGTTGAGATAATATCTTGCAACGTCAACCATGCAAGTCCTTTCATCCATAACGATGATACCGCCGGAGCCCATCATAGAGCCGGCTTTTTTTAGTGAATCGAAATCAACAGGACTGTCAAGCAAGCTTTCCGGAATACATCCTCCGGAAGGACCGCCGGTCTGTACTGCTTTAAATCTTTTATCCCCTATGGTGCCGCCGCCTACTTTAAATACTAAATCACGTAAGGTCATACCCATGGGTATTTCCACCAGACCTGTGTTTTTAACCTTACCTACAAGAGAGAATACTTTTGTGCCTTTGCTGTTATCAGTACCGATGGTATTAAACCAATCAGAGCCTTTCATAATTATTTTAGGAATATTGGCCCAGGTTTCCACATTATTTAATATAGTAGGCTTATCCCATAGACCTCTTTCTACGGAATGTATATATTTTGCCCTTGGCTCACCCACATTTCCTTCGATGGATTGCATCAAGGCAGTGGATTCTCCGCATACAAAAGCACCTCCGCCCCTTACAATTTCAATATCAAAGTCAAAGGAGCTGCCCATTATATTTCCCCCCAAAAATCCTCTTTCTTTAGCTTGTTTGATTGCTAAACGCATGTTTTTTAAAGCCAATGAGTACTCATCCCTTATATAAATAAATCCGGTATTTGATTTTATGGCATAGGCACATATGGTCATTCCCTCAATAATGGTATTTGGATCACCTTCCATTATGCTTCTATCCATAAATGCACCCGGGTCGCCTTCATCACCATTACAGATAACATACTTTGGGAAGTTTTCAATCAAATCACATTGTTTCCATTTCAGTCCCGTGGGGAAACCACCGCCGCCTCTGCCCCTAAGACCTGATCTTTCTATCTCAGCTATAACCTCTTCAGGGGTCATTTCCGTTAATATTTTTTCTAAGGCAAGATAGCCTCCCCGCTCTACGTAATCGTTAATATTTGCCGGATCTATTTCTCCTATATTTCTTAGGGCAATTTTTTGTTGATATTTATAAAAGTCCGTGTCCTTGTGGGAAATAACTCTCTTTTTCTTTATCGTATCATATATTAAAAGCCTTTCTATTAATTCGGATTCAATAAGTGTTTTTAACACGATTTCTTCGGCATCTTCAGGTTTTACCTTGCTATAGCAAATATTGTGAGGTTCAATTTTTACTAAAGGGCCTTTTTCACATAAACCGTTACAGCCTGTAGCCTTAATCAGTGTCTTAACTTCTGCATTTACATTATACATTTCTATGAATCTTTTTAGTTCTTTATAGACTTCCATACTGTTGCTAGCCAGACAACCGGTTCCGCAGCATACATAAACAGTGTTATTCATTAACATCACCGCCATATTCTTTAAGTATATCTCTTACCATTGAGGAGGTGAGTTTACCATAATACTTATCATTTATAACCATTACAGGTGCCAAGGCGCATGCCCCTAGGCAGTTTACCGTTTCCAAGGAGAACATTCCGTCTTTGGTAGTTTCTCCGGGCTTGATGCCAAGAGTATTTTTGATTTCATCTAATAAAACATTGGAAGATCTTATGTGACATG
>JALNWH010000028.1 GCA_023230985.1 Bacillota bacterium | reverse complement strand
TATATATTTTTATTTTTTATTGTAGATTAAGCCTTGGAACTCAGTAATCGTAATAAATATAATAAGCTGCTTATCAGAAATAGTTAAGGTATAAACAGTAACTTTTTAAGTTAAGTTAAGCCGAAACAGGCAATATTTATTCTCCTTGCATACAATGATAAACAATGGTATAATCAAAACGACATAAATAGAGCATAACTTATTAGAGTGGGGAGTCCCACTCTTTCGTCTTATAAATAAGAATATATTTTGGAGATGATCTATTGAAAAATAAAATTGAAGATATACTATATGATTTGAGCAAGCCAATACTGGAAAAATATAAATTTTGTTTTATTGATACGGAATACAAAAAAGAGGGCAGTCAATGGTATTTACGAATTTTTATTGATAAAGAAGGTGGAATCACAGTAGATGATTGTCAAATAGTAAGTGAGGAGTTAAGTGAAAAACTGGACGAATTAGATCCTATTTCACATTCTTACATTTTTGAGGTATCTTCTCCTGGCATAGATAGACCATTAAAAAGAGAAATTGATTTTAAAAGAAATTTAAACAAATTAATTGAAATAAAATTCTATAAACCAATGTTTAATAAAAAAGTTATTGAAGGAAAACTTATTAATTATGATAATGAGAAAATAGAAATAGAATATAAAGGCGAAAAGATTGAAATAGAAAAGTCAAAAGTAGCAATTATGAAACCGGTAATAAGGTTTTAAGGAGGGTAATAAATGAATGGAGAATTCCTTATGGCAATTGAGTTAATTGCTAAGGAAAAGGGGATAAAAAAAGAGACACTTATAGATGCAATAGATGCAGCACTTATAACAGCTTATAAAAAGAATTACGGTACCGCACAAAATGTAAAAGTTTCGATAGATAAAGAAACAGGAGAAGTAGAAGTTTTTGCATTAAAAAATGTGACTGAAGAAACTGAGAATGTATTAATGGAGATAAATATTGAGGATGCGAGGAAAATCAATAAAAAGTATATTGTAGGAGATGTTGCTGAAATTAAAGTTACGCCTAAAGATTTTGGCAGAATTGCAGCCCAAACTGCAAAACAAGTTGTTGTTCAACGTATTAGAGAAGCTGAAAGAAGTATTATTTATGAGGAATTTATAAATAAAGAAGATGAGATTGTAAATGGCTTGGTACAAAGAAAAGAAAAAAGCAATGTGTTTATAGATCTAGGAAAAACCGAAGCTATACTTGGACCAAATGAACAGACTCCCGGTGAAATATATAATGTAAACGACAGAATAAAAACATATGTTATTGAAGTTAGAAAAACTACAAAGGGTCCTCAAGTTTTATTATCAAGAACTCATCCCGGACTAGTAAAACGCTTGTTTGAATTGGAAGTACCGGAAATAAAAGAAGGTATAGTAGAGATAAAAAACATAGCTAGGGAAGCGGGAGCCAGAACAAAAATTGCTGTTTATTCCCATGATGAAAATGTAGATGCTGTTGGTGCCTGTGTAGGACAAAGAGGGCAAAGAGTTCAATTAATTGTAGATGAACTTCGTGGCGAAAAAATTGATATAATAGAGTGGAATAGTGAGGCAGCTATTTATGTTGCCAGTGCTTTAAGTCCGGCAAAAGTAATTAATGTTAGAATTAATAAAGAAGAAAATACAGCAAATGCTATAGTAAGCGATTCACAACTATCTCTTGCTATTGGAAAAGAAGGACAAAACGCACGTTTGGCGGCAAAACTAACCGGTTGGAAAATAGATATAAAAAGCGAATCACAAATTTTTAACGAATAGGAGTGATTTTTTATGGTATATAAAAAAAAGGTACCTATGCGTAAATGTTTGGGTTGCAATGAAATGAAACCTAAAAAGGAATTGGTAAGACTTGTAAGAAAACCGGATGGTTCTATAAGCATTGATTTAAAAGGAAAGGTATCAGGTAGGGGCTGTTATATTTGTCCTAATATTGAGTGTTTTGATAATGCAATTAAAGGAAAACAATTTGAGAGGGCATTGGAGACAGAAATAGACGAAGAAGTAATTATTATGCTTAAGGAGTATGTTGTAGGTGATAAAGAATAATACCGTTAAGGTATTATCAATGCTTGGTATGTCTTATCAAGCCAAAAAGATAATAACCGGTGAAGATGCATTAAGAAAATCAATCCGCGAGAATAAAGTTAAATTATTAATTATTGCAAATGATGCTTCAGATAACACTAAAAAAAGATTAATAAATTGTGCAAAGCATTATGGTATAAGTTATTATGTTTTTTCTACAAAAAATGATTTTTCTATATGTTTAGGGGGGAAAAACAGATCAGCAATTGGTATAATAGATAAGAATTTTACAAATATAGTGGAGAAACTAATCTGTAATGTCTTACAATCAAAAACAGGGGGTGAGTAGATTTGAGTAGAAAAAGGGTATATGAGTTAGCAAAAGAACTTGGCTTGTCCAGTAAGGATTTGCTTGATAAGGCAAAAAATTTAAATATTGATATTAAAAGTCATATGAGTTCAATTAATTTATCAGAAGAAAAAGCTATAAAAAATTCGCTTTTAGAAAAAGACAGCGGTGAAAAGGAAGGTAAAAAAACGATAGATAAAGTAAATAATATAAAAGAATCTACAAAAAAAGATGAAACAAAAAAAACAGTAAGAAAGCAAAAAGCTTCTGTTGAAGTAGAGCGTGGTAAAGCTGAAACTGAAAGAAAAGATAAAGCTAAAAGGATGCAAATGGATAAGAAACTTGGAAAAAGAAGTAAAAAAAATAGGATGCATAGCCAAAAGAAACAGATGGGTCGTGAATCAAAAAGATATGAAAAAATCGAACAAAAAAAGCCAATAAAGATTGGTGAAAGAGTTTCAGTAAAAGAATTAAGCGAAAAAATTGGCAAACCTGTGGTTGAAATAATAAAAAAACTGTTATTATTGGGTGTAGTTGCGACGATTAACCAAGATCTTGATTATGAAACTGCTTGTTTAATCGCACTGGAGTATGGTATTACTTTAGAGAAAATAATACAAAAAGATATTGAAGAAATATTATTTGATGATGACGAAGATAAACCGGAAGATTTAAAAGCACGTCCACCTGTTGTTACAATAATGGGACATGTGGATCATGGAAAAACATCATTATTAGATGCTATTAGGCAGACAAATGTAATTGCTACTGAGGCGGGGGGTATTACACAGCATATCGGTGCATATACGGTAAATATAGAGGGTAAGAAAATAGTTTTTTTGGACACTCCGGGACACGAAGCATTTACATCAATGAGAGCTAGAGGCGCAAAGGTTACTGATATAGCTGTATTAGTAGTAGCAGCAGATGATGGTGTAATGCCGCAAACAGTGGAAGCAATTGATCATGCTAAAGCGGCAAATGTCACTATAATAGTTGCAATTAATAAAACTGATAAACCCGGTGCAAATATTGATAGAGTTAAACAGGACTTAACGGAACATGGGTTGATAGCTGAAGATTGGGGTGGCGATACTATATGTGTGCCGGTATCAGCCAAAAAGAAAGATGGAATTGAAAACCTTTTGGAAATGATACTTTTAGTAGCGGAAATGCAAGAATTAAAAGCTAATCCCAATAGAAAAGCAAGAGGCACGGTTATTGAAGCAAAACTGGATAAAAGCAGAGGTCCGATAGCTACAGTTCTTATTCAAAATGGTACATTGAATTTCGGAGACTACTTTATAGTGGGTACTACATGCGGAAGAATTAGAACAATGCTTGATGATAAAGGTAAATTAGTTAAAAAAGCCGGCCCGTCAATACCTATAGAAATTACCGGATTGACTGATGTTCCTGATGCCGGAGATATATTTATAATTGTTGATGATGAAAAAACTGCGCGGCAAATTTCTGAAAAAAGAAAAGAAAGACATAGACTTGAGCATCTACAAAGTAATCAAAGAATATCTTTAGATGAACTTTTTAGTCAAATTCAAGAAGGAAAAGTCAAAGACTTAAATATAATAGTAAAAGCAGATGTACAGGGCTCAGCAGAAGCACTAAAACAATCGTTAGAAAGGTTAAGTAACGAAGAAGTAAAAATAAAAACTATTCATAGCGGTGTAGGTGCTATAACGGAGACAGATGTTATGTTTGCTTCTGCTTCTAATGCTATCATTATAGGCTTTAATGTAAGGCCGCAACCTTCAGCATTAGTATTATCTGAAAAAGATAAGGTAGATATTAGATTATATAGAGTTATTTATAATGCAATTGAAGATATTGAAGCCGCAATGAAGGGTATGCTTGATCCAGAATGGAAAGAGGTTGTTATAGGTCATGCAGAAGTAAGAGCAATCTTTAAAGCATCCAGTATAGGCACAATAGCCGGATCCTATGTTACTGACGGTAAAATAAGTAGAAAAAGTGAAGTTAGGATAGTCAGGGATGGAGTAGTGGTTTATGAAGGAAAAATTGCTTCGCTAAAAAGATTCAAGGATGATGTTAGAGAAGTAAATGCAGGATTTGAGTGTGGTATAAGTATAGAGAAATTTAATGATATAAAAGAAGGGGATGTAATAGAGAGCTTTATTATGGAGGCTGTACAAAGATAAAAGTTTGAGTAGGTGATATTAAATGTCAATACAAAGATTGAATCGTATTTCGGAACAAATGAAAAAAGAGATAAGCTCAATAATAATGAATGAAATAAAGGATCCAAGGGTAACAGAGATGTGTAGTGTAGTTTATGTTAAAGTTACTCCTGACTTAAAATATGCAAAAGTATATATTAGCATTTTTGGCAATGACGAAGAAAAATCTAATTCTATAAAGGGATTAAGAAGCGCAAGCGGGTTTATAAGAAAAAGACTAGGTGAATATATGAAATTAAGACATTTGCCGGAAATTCATTTTGAAATAGATGAATCAATAGAGCATGGAGCAAGAATAAGTCAGCTTTTAGGCCAAATTAAAAAGGAAGAGGGAAAACATAGTTGATTATATCGGAAATAATAAAGTTAATAAAAGAAAGTGATAATATAATTATATTGTCGCATACTGCTCCCGATGGTGATAGCCTTGGGTCTTCATTAGCTCTTTATAATTCTATTACAAGCATTGGTAAAGAGGCTGAGATAGTGATTGATGATGAGGTACCGGTAATATATAGATTTTTAAAAAGTGCTGATAAAATTAGTTGTGTTGATACAATAGATAAATTCGATTTGGTCATTGTCTTAGATAGTAGCGAAATTGCCAGGATTGGCAAAAGTTCAAAGTACTTAACAGGGAAAAATATAATTAATATTGATCATCATATTAGTAATACAAACTTTGGAACACTTAATATGGTTCGGCCTAATGCTGCTGCAACAGCAGAAATTGTTTATCAAATTATTAAAAAAATGAATATAAAAATAGATAAGGAAATTGCTCAATGCTTGTATGTTGGTATAGTAACTGATACAGGTAAATTTCAATATAATAATACAACATTTGAAACTCATCAAATAGCAAGTGAACTGCTAAAATATGGGGTTGATTCCGCTGAAATTTTTAGATTAATCTATCAAAATATTACAAAGGCAAAGATTAAACTTATTGGCCATGCTATAAATTATATGGAATTTTATTGTGATGAAAAAATATCTGTTATAGTCCTAACAAAAGAACAGTTTTATAAAAGCGGCGCTAAAGATGAGGATACCGAAGGGATAATAGATTTTGCCAGAGATATTAATACAGTAGAATTAGCACTGTTATTTCGAGAAAGTAAAGATGGAAATATCAAAATAAGTTTTAGATCTAAAGATAATATAAATGTTAATCTTTTTGCCGGTGAATTTGGAGGCGGCGGACATAAAAGTGCTGCCGGAGCAACAGTATCAGGTGACATTCTTACAGTGAAAAAAAACGTGATTGATAAAGCTTTTGGGTTGTTTAGGTGAAAGAATTATGGATGGATTTATTAATATTTTAAAACCCCCCGGGATGACTTCCCATGATGTAGTTTATTTTATTCGTAAAATTACGGGAATCAAAAAAGTAGGACATACCGGAACATTGGACCCGGAAGCAGCAGGTGTCTTACCTTTATGTCTTGGTAAAGCCACAAGAGCAGCTCAGTATGTTGTTGATAGAAATAAGACTTATAGAGCCAATATTAAATTTGGTATTACAACGGATACACAAGATAAATATGGTAATGTTTTAAATAAGGTCAGTGTACCTGATATTCCAATAGCGGATTTTAAAAAGGCAACAAACAAATTTATAGGGTTAATTACTCAAATTCCACCTTTGTATTCGGCAGTAAAGCATAAAGGGAAAAGGCTCTATCAGTACGCTCACGAAGGACAATCACCAACAATAAAAGGTAGGCAAATTCGAATATATGGAATCAGAATAATTAAAAAATTGAGTTGTGACGAATTTATTTTTGATGTAACTTGCTCAAAAGGTACGTATATTAGAACGTTATGTCATGATATTGGTATGGAATTGAGTTATGGTGCTCATATGTCTCAGTTAATAAGGTTAAATTCTTTTCCTTTTGATATAAAAGATACATATACGATAGAGGATATTAAACTTGCTGTACGCAAAGGAAATCTTAATAGTTATATTGTTAGTATAGATAAAGTATTGTTTGATTATGATAAAATATCTATTAAAGATAAATTTAAAAAAGCGGCTTTAAACGGAAATATTATTTATAATGGTGGCACAGAAGAAGATTTGCAAAAATACGAGATTAATAAAGAATTAAGGCTTTATATTAATCAATGTTTTATAGGTGTTGGTATAGTGCATTATGATGAGAAAAATAGAAATAATTATTTAAAGATAAAAACTTTATTCGTTTAATAAAAGGAGCAATGCTATGTTTGTTTATACATCTTATTGTGAGGCTAAAAAGAAAGCACCTTATTGTGTTGCTTTGGGAAGCTTTGATGGTGTCCACATAGGACATTTAAAACTTATCGAATCCATTACTGCTAAATCAAAAGAGTTGAACTGCAGGAGTATGATTTATACATTTTTAAAACACCCAAAGAAAATTTTTTTTCAAGATAGTAACCTTGAAATGATAACCGATGATAAGCTGAGAATGGAGATTTTTGAAAAATGTAATTTAGATAGTGTGTTTTTGGAGGATTTTCAAAACATTAAAAACCTAAATCCGGAGGAATTTATTCAAAAAGTCCTGTTAGATAAATTTCAAATAAAATGTGTTGTTGCCGGCTACGATTTTAAATTTGGCTTTAATAAAAGCGGGAATATTGAAATCCTTAAAGCCTTGGGTAAAAAGCATGGATTTGAAGTTTTAATTGTTAAACCGGTATTAATTGAAGGAAAAATTGTTTCAAGCAGCTTAATAAGAGAACTATTAAAATCCGGGGAAGTGGAAGAAGCTAAAAAATACCTGGGCAGGTATTTTACTATAAATGGACCTGTAATACACGGAAAGAAGAAGGGCGGCAAAATCGGAATAAGAACTGCAAACATATGGGTAGAAAAAGATTTAGTATTACCTAAAAGAGGTGTATATCTAACTAACACAATAATAGGCGGTATTAGTTATAAAAGCGTTACAAATATTGGTTTTAACCCTACATTTAAAGGTGAAAAAATTAGCATAGAAACTCATGTTATAGGCTATAATGATTACTTGTATGATTCTGAAATAGAAGTAGTCTTTTTAAGATGGCATCGAAGTGAGAAGTGTTTCGATACTATAAGTGAACTTAAACAACAAATTAATTTAGATATTAAATCAAGGCTTGGTTGATTACTTAACAAATACTTTACACATTATCAAAGCTATGTTAAAATTTTATTGTCAATAAAAAGCCATAAGCTAGGTATATCGAATCACCGACGGTAAGCTTAGTTTATGGATATAAAAATAGGAGGTGTAGTTATGGCATTAACTAAGGAACAAAAACTAGAGATAATTGAAAAATATCAGTTAAAAGAGGGAGATACAGGTTCTCCTGAAGTGCAGATTGCTTTACTTACAGAAAGGATTAATACTCTTAATGAGCATTTGAAGCTTAATAAGAAAGATCATCATTCTCGTAGAGGACTTTTGAAAATGGTAGGGCAAAGGAGAGGATTGCTTAATTATCTTATGTCCAAAGATATAGAAAGGTATAGAACTATCATTGCTAAACTTGGAATAAGAAGGTAGATGGGCGGGTTATTCCGCTCTTTATTTTATAATATGGGGAGATACATCTTGCTTTCCTATATTATTGTTATTATTTAATATTTAAACAATTCAAAAGCAATAATAACATAGAGGTTATTTAAGATACTTAAGGAGGTAGTTTTTTGGAATTATTTAAAATGGAACTTGCCGGAAAGATTTTATCTGTTGAGATAGGCAAACTAGCCCAATTAGCAGATGGTTCGGCATTGGTAAAGTATGGTGATACTGCAGTTATAGTAACTGCTTGTGCTTCTGACAAACCAAGAGAAGGAATTGACTTTTTTCCTCTTAGTGTAGATTATGAAGAAAGATTATATGCAGTGGGGAAAATTCCCGGAGGATTCATAAAAAGGGAAGGGAAACCAACGGAAAAAGCTGTATTATCATCCAGATTAATTGATAGGCCAATAAGACCGTTATTCCCTGATGGTTTTAGAAATGACGTTCAAGTAATAGCAACCGTGCTATCGGTAGATCAAGACAGCTCACCTGAAATTTTGGCTATGATAGGTTCCTCTATAGCTCTCTCAATATCACAAATACCATTTTTAGGACCAACCGGTTCAGTTTTGGTTGGTTTAGTTGATGGCGAATTTATCATAAACCCTAATTCGCAGCAAAAAGAGGAAAGTGAACTTCATTTAGTAGTTTCCGGGACAAAAGATGCTGTTATGATGGTAGAAGCAGGAGCAAAAGAGGTATCAGAAGAAGTCATTTTAGAAGCTATATTATTTGCTCATGAAAACATAAAAAAAATAATTGAATTTATAGAAAGCATAGTTGAAAAAGTTGGTAGAGAAAAGATGGTTGTGGAGCCACACATAATAGATTCTGAAATAGAGGATAAGGTTAAAGAATTTGCCTCTGATAAAATGCTAGCTGCAATTAAAACAATTGATAAGTTGGAGCGTATTAATAACATGGATAAGGTATCCGAAGAAGCGATATCATATTTTTCAGATATTTATCCTGATAATTTAAGTGATGTTGAAGATATTCTTTATAGAATAAAAAAAGAACAGGTTAGAAGCCTTATAGTTAATGAAAGAATGAGGCCTGATGATAGAAAAGTAGATGAAATTAGGCCAATATCTTGTGAAGTAGGCTTACTTCCTCGTGTTCATGGATCAGGTTTATTTACAAGAGGGCAAACTCAAGTTTTGACTGTCGCAACTCTTGGTGCTTTAGGTGATGTTCAAGTTCTAGACGGTTTAGGAGTGGAAGAGTCAAAAAGATATATGCATCATTACAATTTTCCACCATTCAGCGTTGGTGAGACTAGATTTCTAAGAGGTCCGGGCAGAAGAGAGATAGGTCACGGTGCCTTAGCTGAAAGAGCACTGGAACCTATGATACCAAGTCTAGATATATTTCCTTATACGATAAGATTAGTATCGGAAGTTCTTAGTTCAAATGGATCTTCTTCACAAGCTTCCGTTTGCGGTAGCACTCTAGCTTTGTTAGATGCCGGAGTCCCAATTATTAAGCCAATAGCCGGAATAGCGATGGGCTTAATAAAAGAAGAAGAAAATGTAATAATACTGTCTGATATCCAAGGTATGGAAGACTTTTTAGGAGACATGGACTTTAAGGTAGCCGGATCTGATATAGGTATTACAGCTATTCAAATGGATATTAAAATTGCAGGTATCGATAGAGATATATTAAAGTCGGCTTTGGAACAAGCGAGAAAAGGTCGCTTGTTTATACTGGAAAAAATGAATTCTGCAATTGATAAGCCGAGAAAAGAATTATCTCCTTATGCACCTAAGATTATTACAACTAAAGTTGATCCTGATAAAATAAGAGACATCATAGGACCCGGCGGTAAAACTATAAATAAAATTATTTCTGAAACTAATGTGAAAATTGACATTGAAGATGACGGGAAAGTATATATATCTGCTATTGATGCAAAAGCCGGTGAAAAAGCATTAAAAATTATTGAAGGACTTACAAAGGAAGTAGAAGAAGGCAGCGTTTATCTGGGCAAAGTTGTTAGGATAATGCCTTTTGGAGCTTTTGTTGAAATCCTGCCGGGAAAAGAAGGGCTTGTTCATATTTCAAAATTGGATAAGAAAAGAGTAGAAAAGGTTGAAGATATAGTAAATGTAGGAGATGAAGTGCTGGTAAAAGTTACGGAAATAGATAGACAGGGAAGAATAAATCTATCAAGAAGAGATGCAATAGTTGATGATAAACAAAATAATAGACAAGAAAGGTAACATAGACTTTAGTTTATGCTACCCTTTGTTTTGTTTTATTCATGACCCTATCTTAATACTTTTAAAATTCTATGTTCAGTAGGGTTTTATTATGAATATAGGATAAATATTTTAGTGATACTCTTGGCAATAATAATTGAGATTTATTTATAATTGTAATATTATAGGTTATTATATATAATAAATTGAATTATGCTAACAGGAGGTAAATGGTGTTTATAAAAGAACATTTGGAAAATGGAATTAGAATAGTTGCAGAAGAAATTAAGTATGTTAATTCTATATCAATAGGTATTTGGGTAAAGACCGGTTCAAGATATGAAAACATTTCAAATAACGGTGTATCTCATTTTATTGAACACATGCTATTCAAAGGAACGAAAAATAGAACAGCTAAAGATATAGCTAGCAGTATTGATAAGATTGGCGGCCAATTAAATGCATTTACATCAAAAGAGTGCACATGTTTTTATGCAAAAGTATTAGATAGTCATTTTGATATAGCGTTAGAGATACTATGTGATATGTTTCTAAACTCTTGTTTTTCTGAAAAGGAGATAGAAAAAGAAAAGGGAGTTGTTCTCGAGGAAATAAGCATGTATGAAGATTCTCCTGAAGATTTGGTGCATGATATTCTTACGCAAACAGTATGGGCAAATAATCCTTTGGGCATGTCTATACTTGGTACAGAAGATACTTTATCTAATCTTACACGTAAAGATATTATTGATTATTTAAAAAATAATTACACATCTAAAAATATTGTAATATCATTAGTAGGTAATTTTGATAAAGATTCGACTTTAAAGAAAATTTCAAATGCTTTTAATGAATATAATACATATGATACCAAAAGGGAAAATGGTCTAAGTCCAAGGTTTATTTCTAAAAATACACATAAATATAAAGAGACTGAACAAGTTCATATTTGCATAGGGTACGAAGGAATAGAGTTAGGAAGCAAATATACATATCCTTTACTTGTTATGAATAACATTTTTGGAGGTTCAATGAGTTCCAGGTTATTTCAAAAGATTAGAGAAGAAAGAGGACTTGCGTATTCAGTTTTTTCTTACCCATCTTCATATATAGGATGTGGATTATTCTCTATTTATGCAGGAATGAAACCATCTCAAGTGGAAACGGTTTTGAGCATTATAGACAATGAAATCAATGAATTGAGAAACAATAGTATAACAAGCCAAGAACTGTACGATTCAAAAGAACAATTAAAAGGGAGCTATATTTTGGGCTTAGAGAGTACCAGTGGTAGAATGATTTCAATAGGTAAATCGGAATTGCTTTTAGACAGAATTTATTCTCCCAAAGAAATAATTAAATTAATAGATTTGGTTACTATAGATGATATAAGATATGTTATAAACAATATTTTTGACGATAATAATAAAGGAACTGCTATTATTGGCCCTGAGAGTGCCAATGCCGAAAACAACTTCTTTACATCTATTAAATAAATAATTTAAAAAGATTAAAAAGATAATGAGGGTTAAATGTGAAAACTAATATTAATGTAAAAATAAAGCCAATAAAAAAAGATTTTGAATGGAAGCTTATGATGCCCAATTATGCAACTGGCGGCTCTGCAGGTTTAGATCTTTATGCGGCTTTAAAAGAAGAAATCATATTAAAACCCGGGGAGATTAAAAGTATATCTACTGGTATTGCTTTTCATATAGGGGACAAGTCTATAGCCGGTTTTGTTTTTTCAAGGAGTGGTTTATCATCTAGGAATGGGATAGCTTTAGTCAATTCGGTTGGAGTAATTGATTCTGATTATACAGGTGAAATAATTTGCCCAATGATAAATCTTAGCAAAAATACTTATACTATTAAACCTAAAGATAGGATTGCCCAAATTGTTTTTATGCCTATTTATTTAGCAAACCTAGCTTTGTGTGATGAACTGGAGTCAACTGAAAGGGGTTCCGGCGGCTTTGGTTCTACCGGAAGGTAAAAGTAATATTTCTTTATATAGTTTGCATATTAATAGTCAAATGAAAACTATGTGAAGGTGGAATTAAATATGAGATTAAGTAAGTTATATGGGAAAGAAATAGTTACTTTACCTGATTGTGAACGACTTGGATACCTTGGTGACTGCGATATGCTAATAGATAATGAAACAGGAAAAATTGTTTCATTAATTATACCGGAGAATAAAAATTTTTTCTCTTTTTTTATTGAAAAAAAACATCTTGAAATACCTTGGGAAAGAATAAAAAAAGTTGGAAGTGACATGATTATAATTGATTTGGCTGATATACTATAAGTAGTATTCTTATATTTTTAGATAAATGGCCTACCAAAAAAGTAGAGCTTAACACTATATTATAGTGTTAGGCTCTGGTTTTATGTCAGTTTAAAGCATTTGGTTAGGATTTTATTAGTTATCAATCATTGAATAACTTATATACTAATTTGTAAAGGATTTTAATTTCTTATGTAGAATTGTAATTTGGGGTGATATAAATGGCAAAAAGAAAAGAAACAGCCAGGCTAAAATTTGATATAATCGGAATCATTTTAATTATAACTAGTTTATACTTATTTATCAGTTTACTAGGAGGAGATTCCGGCATAGTTGGAATATATATTAAAAAAACTATGAGAGGGATTTTTGGACTAGGTTCTTTCATTTTTCCAATAATACCCTTAATATATGGTATCGGAATCTTTTATTTAAAGGATAGTTTTAAGATAAATACTAAGTTTTATTCAATTTGTATCACCTTTATTAATCTATTGATACTATTGCATCTGTTAAATATAGATACTATAAATCATGATACAGCAGGTTATTTAGACAACATTATTATGTCTTATGAATTTGGAATGTTAGGAATAGGTGGAGGTGTTATCGGCACGAGTTTTGGTTATTTGTTAATTAAATATGCCGGTATTGGTGGAACCATAGCTATTATAACAGGATTGCTTATAATAGCAGTTATACTCTTTACAAATACGAGTATGAAATTGTTAATAGATTCTATTAAAAATTTTTTTGTATCAATGGCCAAGCCTTTAAAAAGGCATAAGAAAAGCTGCGTAAAGAAAGAGAAGGTTATAAAAGAAAAGGCTGATATAAAACATAATGGAAATGAAATTGCAAATAAAGAAAAGGGCATAAAAATTATAAATTTCACTAAAGGATTCGATGGCGGAATACAAGAGAATAATGTTGAAAATAAAGGAAAAGTTGATGAAGAAAGTAATAAGAAACATGATGAAAGTATAAGCCCCAAAATAAAACATTTTCCGAATTATATGCTTCCAAATACTGATATATTATTTTTACCAAAGGATAGCAAAAACACTAACATGAAAAAAGAAATAATGCAAAACATTAAGATATTGGATGATACTTTAAAGAGTTTTAATGTTAACGCTAATGTTACACAAGTTAGTATAGGTCCAACTATTACAAGATACGAGTTACAGCTGATGCCCGGCGTAAAAGTAAGTAAAATAGTCAATCTTGCTGATGACTTATCCTTAAGTTTAGCTTCAAAAGGAATTAGGATAGAGGCACCTATACCGGGTAAAGCTGCAGTAGGTATAGAAGTTCCCAATAGAGAAATAACAAACGTTTATATAAGAGAAGTATTGGAGTCGGACGACTTTAGGCGCAATAAATCTAAGATTTCTTTTGCTTTGGGCAGAGATGTAGCCGGATCAAATATTATTGCAGATGTTGGTAAAATGCCTCATTTGCTTATAGCAGGTTCGACAGGCTCAGGGAAAAGCGTATGCATTAATTCATTAATTTCAAGTATTTTGTTTAAAGCTAATCCGGATGAAGTTAAAATGCTTTTAATTGATCCTAAAGTGGTTGAGCTAAGCGTTTACAATGGAATACCGCATTTACTAGTGCCTGTAGTTACTGATCCTAAAAAGGCGGCAGGTGCATTGAATTGGGCAGTGCAAGAGATGACTGACAGATATAAACTATTTGCCGGGAAAAATGTTAGAGACATTAAGGGATACAATAATTCTGTCTCAGAAGAAAAAGAGAAATTGCCTCAAATCATTATTATAATTGATGAGTTATCGGATTTAATGATGGTTGCACCTAATGAAGTAGAGGATGCGATTTGCAGGTTAGCTCAAATGGCAAGAGCGGCAGGCTTGCATCTTGTAGTTGCTACCCAAAGACCTTCCGTTGATGTTATAACAGGTCTAATAAAAGCGAATATTCCCTCAAGAATATCCTTTGCTGTTTCATCACAAACTGACTCCAGAACAATACTGGATATGGGCGGAGCAGAGAAGCTTTTAGGAAAAGGTGATATGCTATTTTATCCTGTAGGAGAATCAAAACCTTTAAGAGTACAAGGTTCTTTCATATTGCAAAAAGAAATTGAATCTTTAGTCAGTTTTATTAAAGAACAAGTCCCTCCGAGTTATATTGAAGATATTGTATTGGAATCTGGTGAAACTTTTACGGAAAGCATTGAAGCAGACGAATTGTTAAATGAGGCGGCTGATATGGTTGTAGAAGCAGGACAAGCATCTATACTTATGTTGCAAAGGCGGTTAAGGATTGGATATAACCGTGCTGCAAGGATAATAGATCAATTAGAGGAGCGTAACATTATTGGCGGTTTTGAAGGAAGTAAGCCGAGAAAAGTACTGATAAGCAAAGAACAATGGCATAAAATGTCGCAATAATTAGAAAAGTAACGAAATATGTAGATAAACACAAGTTATTTAAGGTAACAACAATATATAACTGAATTTAGCTGATTTTATTGCCCAGGTAATATATGCAAGGAGTGTGTGGATTGACATATGATGTATCTTTGATATCCTTAGGATGTCCTAAAAATCTGGTTGATTCTGAAGTGATGCTGAAGATTATAGAAAATAATAGGAAGTATAAAGTAGTAGATAAATTAGATAAAGCAAATGTTATTATTATAAATACTTGCGGGTTTATTGAAAACGCAAAGCAAGAATCAATAAATACAATAATCGAGATAGGTAATTATAAGAAGAAAGGAAAGTGTAAAGCAATTATTGCTGCCGGATGTTTAGCTGAAAGATATAATAAAGAACTTATGGAATTGCTTCCGGAACTAGATGCTGTTATAGGCACTGGTGATTATAAAAATATAGACTGTGTTATAGATAAAGTATTAAAAAATGAAAAGGTAATTTTATTTGGAAATCAAGAAAGAGTTGATATTGAAGTTTTAGATAGAGTTATAAATAAGGAAGCTCCTTCTATGTATGTAAAAATCGCAGAAGGTTGCGATAATAGATGTACTTATTGTGCAATACCGTTTATTAGAGGACGGTTTAGAAGCAGGAGTATGGAGAACATTGTTAAAGAGGTTTATTTTCTTGCAAGAAATGGAATAAAGGAAATAATACTTATTGCCCAAGATACGACCATGTATGGAAGAGATATTTATGGGAAATCTAAATTACCTGAATTGTTAAGAGAAATTTCAACTGTAGAAGAGATAGAGTGGGTAAGGCTTATGTATACATACCCCGATAGATTCAGTAATGAATTGATTGATGTTATTGCCTCTGAAGATAAAGTATGTAAATATATAGATATGCCGATACAACATGCTAATGATAGAATATTAAAATTAATGGGGAGACACATAACTAAAAAAGAAATATTATCTCTAGTGGAAAGGCTTAGAGACAGGGTTCCTAATATAACAATTAGAACTTCTCTAATAGTTGGTTTTCCTGGCGAAAGCGAATTGGACTTTAAAGAGTTAATGGATTTTATAAAAGAAGTAGAATTCGATAAGCTTGGTGTTTTTACTTACTCAAGAGAAGAAGGCACTTATGCTTATAATATGAAAAGTCAGATAAAAGATAAGGAGAAAATTAAAAGACAAGAAATAATTATGGAAGCACAAATGGAAATATCTTTAAAGAAAAATACTGAATTTATAGGAAAAACATTAAAAGTTCTTACAGAAAAGTATGAAGACGGTTGCTATTATGGCAGGTGTTATAGAGATGCCCCGGAAATAGATGGATCTGTTTGTTTCAAGTCAGATATTCATATAAATAATGGAGAGTTCTGTAATGTTTTAATAAATGGAGCCACAGAATACGATTTATTAGGAGAGAGAATTAAGTGAATATAGCTAATAAAATTACTATCATTAGAATACTATTAATACCTGTTTTAATAGTGTTTTTAACGATTGATATACCTTATCATATGGAAATTGCTCTTTTTGTATTTGTAATTGCTTCCTTGACCGATAAATTGGATGGTTACATTGCAAGGAAGTATAATCTAATTACTGATTTGGGGAAATTCTTGGATCCGTTAGCCGACAAACTCTTGGTATCTGCAGCTTTATTAATGTTTATTCAATTGGGTAGGATTGATGCTTGGATTGTTTTTATAGTATTGGCACGTGAGTTTGCCGTCACAGGGTTAAGGGCTGTAGCTGCAAATAAAAATATAGTTATTGCCGCCAGTCAATTGGGTAAAATAAAAACTACAATTCAAATTATAACTATTATAGTTATTTTGCTAAATAATTTTCCTTTTAATTTGATTGGTTTGCATATGGATATTATATTGGTATATTTGACATTAATAATTACAATAGCATCAGGCATAGACTATTTTCTAAAAAACCTTGATATATTTACCGGTTAGTTTCTAATAATAGACCTATTTTAAAAAGCGATTGGAGGTAGCATTATGATTTGTGAAATAATTTCTGTTGGAACGGAACTGTTATTAGGTAATATAATTAATACAAATGCACAATATTTATCTCAGAAAATTTCTGAATTAGGATTTGACGTCTATTATCACAGTGTAGTTGGTGACAATATGGAAAGATTGATTGAACAAATAAAGCTTTCTAGAAGCAGAGCGGATATAATTATAACCACAGGAGGACTTGGACCTACGGATGATGACATCACAAAAAGTGGACTGTGTAGCGCACTTGGAATAGATTTGGTTTTACATAAAGAATCTTTGGAAAAAATTAATAGCTATTTTAGTAAAACCGGCAAAGAAATGCCTGATATAAATATAAGGCAAGCATATATTCCATCAGGCGGTAAAATTATTGAAAACAATAATGGAAGTGCCCCCGGTGTTATTTATGAAGATAAAAAAAACATATTTATACTTTTACCGGGACCCCCGGGTGAAATGAAGCCTATGTTTGATAAAAACGTATTTCCTTATTTAAAAGATAAATCTAATAGCATTATAGAATCAAAAACACTAAAAGTAGTCGGTATAGGAGAATCTTCGCTGCAAGTTATGCTGCAAGATTTATTGGATAACCAAACAAATCCGACAATTGCTCTTTATGCAAAGGTTGGGGAAGTACATGTGCGGGTAACTGCTAAAACTGATAAAAAAAGTGAAGCAGATTATATTATTAATAAAATGATAGAAAGAATAAAAGATATTTTGGGTGATAATATATACGGTTATGATGATGATACCCTTGAAGGTACAATAAACAAACTATTAAAAAAGAATAAAAAGTCTATTGCTATAGCTGAATCTTGCACCGGCGGATTAGTTTCAGATAGATTAACAAATATATCAGGCGCATCTGACAGCTATATAAATGGCATAGTTTCATACAATAATGAGGCAAAAATAAAAATTTTAAGAGTAAAGGAAGATACAATAAATAAACATGGAGCGGTAAGTAAAGAAACTGCTGCTGAAATGGCAGCCGGAGTAAAAGACATATCAAAAACAGATATAGGTCTGTCAATAACGGGAATTGCCGGGCCTGACGGCGGAACTGCGGAAAAACCTATCGGCTTATGCTATATAGGTTTAGCTTTTAAAAATGATGTATATACCTATGAATTCTATTTTAATGGAAATAGAATCAAAATTAAATCTAATGCTTCTACTAAAGCACTGGATATTTTGAGGAGGTTTTTAATAAATCTGCCCTAAAAATGTGATTGTGTAGGAGGATAACAAATGTATTACTATTCAGATATTGTATATATTTATATTTTTGTTGGTGTATATTATATATAATGTCTATCGAGAGTTACATAGTAGGCTTAGCACATGGGATATGATTTTGACAGGTCTGTCGCTTACCTATCAATGCAACTTTCTTAGTATTCGATATCTTCGATAAAGCCTGTATATATATGCCGGTTTATATTATACAGCAGCAGAGTTACGAAACCTAAACTTCTAAACTCATTCGGGCGAAATCAAACTCTCCCCGTTACATTAAATAGGACTAGGCTATAATAAGTCCTGTCTGTGCCATGATTTCGCTTTTCCTCCATTTCATTAAGAAGTTATACGGTTTCTCCACAATGCTGCCCGTATAATATACTACGCGGCATTTACGTAAAAGCTTATATATTTGATTAAGATTGCGTTGTGGAGAGGCTTAGAATCTGTTAGCGCAGTGGAGGATTAGTTGCGTCAACTGTTTGAGCGAAGCGAGTTTTGGCGCAACCCG
>JALNWH010000027.1 GCA_023230985.1 Bacillota bacterium | reverse complement strand
TCACAGCTACAAGCTCTTTTAGTCATTCCAAGAGGGCTTGTATCTGTGGTAGTATATAAAGATTTAACCATCCGATATAAGTCGGGTGGTTTTTTTATTGCTTAGTTTTTCAAAAATTTTTTACAAATTAGGAGGAGACATGGATTTTTTAAATATTACAGATGAAATTAATTATTATGAAAAAATGTACACTTTGAAAAATGAGATTGCTGATTATTTATTTAATCAAGGATATTCAATTATTGAACCTTCAATATTCGAGGACTACGATGAATTTACGAATATTAATACGAGGATTGATAAGAAAAAAACGGTAAAGTTGCTAGATAATAATTCGGGGATATTAATACTGACTCCGGACATAACAACGGGAATAGTAAATAAATTTTTGCCTAGATGGGAAGTAGGACAAAAACTAAAAATTTTTTATTATGGTAAAACTTATAAACATGAAAGAAACGGTATTACGGAAAACAGAGAAATGGGGGTAGAAATAATAGGAGAAAAAAAAGCAAATACCGATAATTATATTTTAAACACCGCAAAGGAGATAATCAGTAGATACAGCCAAAATTATCTGTTGGAGGTTGGAAATAGTAAATTTTTAAAAGGAATAATGGAAGCCTGTTCATTTAAAAGGGAAGAACATGAAAATATTTTAGATATTCTATATACAAAAAACAAGCAAGAATTAAAGGAATATATCTCCGGGTTTCCTATTACAGATGCCATGATAACCTTATCAAGGATTTTAGATTTGGAGGGAAGCTTCGGTGAAATTAAAAAACAACTGGAGGGGTTATATTTAAATGATCTTATGAGACAAAGCGTGGAAGAACTTGTACAGGTGGATAATTACATGAGTGCCATTACCGACAATATGATTTATGACTTGTCCATGGTATCTGAATTGGGCTATTATGACGGAATAATTTTAAGGGGTTATATAGAGGGCTCCAACAAAGAAATAGTAAAAGGCGGACGGTATGATTCTTTTACCCGCCAATTTGGCTCTGATATTCCTGCAATAGGCTTTACTTTAGAACTGGATGAACTACTAAAAACACTTTACAAGGAGGGACGAAGATGAACTTGACAATTGCTATACCCAAAGGAAGACTAGGATCTCAGGCAATTAAAATGTTTAAAGCTGCGGGCATAGGAGAAGTTATAGACGAAAATTCAAGAAAGCTTATTTTTAACGATGAAAATTTAAATATAAGTTTTTTACTGCTAAAAAACTCAGATGTTATTACCTATGTGGAAAGCGGAATAGCCGATATTGGAATTTCCGGGAAAGATATGGTAATGGAAGAAGATGCAGATATATATGAGCTATACAAAATGAATATTGGTAAATGCAAGATGGCTATAGCAGGAATAAAGGATAGCGATATATTTAAGGACGATTCGATTATAAAGGTGACGACGAAATTTCCCAGATTAGCAAAGAAATATTTTAAATCAAAGGGACAGATTATAAAGCTTAACGGCTCTATAGAGCTGGCTCCTATTTTAGGCCTTTCCGACGTGATACTTGATATTGTTGAAACAGGAAATACACTTAAAGAGAATGGCTTGGAAGTATTTGAAGATATGTATCAAATAAGTGCTGTTGTTATTTCAAACAAGGTAAGCTACAAATTCAAGAGGAAAGAAATCAAGGAAATAATAGATTTGCTTAGATGGGAGGATAACAATGGTAAAGATAATTAAGGATAACGACATTGAAAAATATTTAAGTAAGATAAAGATAAGGGCTAGCGAGGATTATAAGAATATTTATGATATAGTTGACAGTATTCTCCAAGACGTGAAGATAAACAAGGATGCGGCCCTTAAAAGGTATACGCGTGAATTTGACAATGTCGATTTAGACCGTTTGGAGGTTACTGAAGCTGAGATAGGCAATGCGTTTAAAACTATAGATAAGGAGCTTCTGGATGCGATAAAAGAAGCCAAAAATAATATTCAAGCCTTCCATCTTAAACAAAAAAATACGGGCTATAAGTTTAAACCAAAAGGTGATGATATATTGCTTGGGCAATTAATAAGGCCTATTGAAAAAGTGGGAATCTATATTCCCGGAGGCAGAGCTGCTTACCCCTCAACAGTATTGATGAATGCTATTCCGGCAAAGATTGCAGGGGTTGAAGAATTGATTATGATTACCCCGCCAAAGGCAGATGGAAGTGTAGAAAACTCTGTATTGGCAGCCGCATCTTTGGCAGGAGTTGATAGGATATTTAAGGTTGGCGGTGCTCAAGGCATAGGAGCTTTGGCCTATGGTACGGAGTCAATCCCAAGAGTTTATAAAATTACCGGACCGGGCAATATTTATATTGCCGCTGCCAAGAGGATTGTTTCCGGAATTGTCGGGACAGATATAATTGCAGGGCCAAGTGAAATTTTAATAATTGCCGATAAAAATGCCAATCCTTCATATATTGCAGCCGACATGATATCTCAAGCCGAGCATGATGAGATGGCAGCATCAATATTAATAACCGATTCTTTTTCATTAAGCGAAAAGGTTCAAAAAGAATTAAAGAAACAGCTGCAAAGCCTTAAGAGAAGAAACATTGCCGAAAAATCCTTAAAAAATCAAGGGGTAATAATCATAACTGATTCATTGGAACAATGCATTGATTTGGCAAACGAGATAGCACCTGAGCACTTGGAACTTATGGTGAAAAATCCCTTTGATATATATGAAAAAATAAAAAATGCAGGTGCAATTTTTATAGGAGAGTACAGTCCTGAACCGATAGGGGACTACTTTGCAGGACCAAATCATACACTGCCCACAAGCGGCACTGCAAAATTCTCCTCCGCATTATCCGTTGATGATTTTATGAAAAAAACATCCTTGATATATTACAATGAAAAGGCATTGTCAGAAAGTGCTTCAAAAATAATTTGTTTTGCAGAAAGTGAAGGTTTAGGCGGCCATGCAAATGCTATTAAAATCAGGATGAAAGAGTTATTAGATGAAGAGGGGAATGGTGAAAGCGATGATTAGATTAAAACCCGGTGTAGAAAAATTACAGGCTTATTTTGTAAATGATATCCCATATAGAGTTAAGCTTGATGCCAATGAAGGCAGCAACTATTTGCTAAAGGGCGGTTTTAATATTAATCATTTAAAACCAAACTTATATCCGGATAGCGATTCTAGAGAATTGCGGAGGAAGATGGCAGAATATTATGGTTGCGATGAGACTAATATTATGGTGGGAAATGGGTCATCCGAATTAATAAATACAATAGTTAATGCATATTGCGATAAAGGTGAAAAAGTTATGAGCTTCACTCCTTCATTTAGTATGTATCAAACTTATTGTGATTTATGCGGCGCTGAATTTATAGGGATTGAGACGGAGGAAGATTTTTCGCAAAACATTGATAAGCTTATTTTGGCGGCCAAAGACCAAAAACCAAAGATTATCATCCTATGCAATCCAAATAATCCCACAGGCTATGTTACTTCTAAAGAAGAAATATTAAAACTTTTAGAAAATATAGATGATTCTCTTGTTATCTTAGATGAGGCTTATGCAGATTTTTCTTATGTTACAGCAATGGATTTGATAAATACTTATGAAAATTTAATCGTTATGAGGACTTTATCCAAGGCATTTGGACTTGCCGGTATCAGGGTGGGTGCGTTGGTTGCCAATGCCAAAACCATTGAATATATTTGGAAGGTCAAGGTCCCATATAATTTAAATATATATTCCCAATATGCAGCTATAGAAGCGCTTAGTAATACGGACGGAGTGGATGAATATATAAATGATATTAAAAAATTGAGAAAAGAATTATATATGCAATTGGAAGACCTGCAGTTTCAATTATATCCATCCGGCGGTAATTTTATTTTCACAAAACCGCCCATAGATAATTTGTTTGAAAAGCTGATGAGAAGAGGGGTATTGATTAGAGAATTTATATACAAAGAAAAGGTTTACAATCGTATAACTGTTGGTACCAAAGAGGAAAATCAAATCCTAATCGACGAAATAAAAGAATTGATAGGAGGTTGCTTATGAGAAAGAGCTTAATAGAACGTGAAACAAAGGAAACAAAGATTTCAATGGAGTTGGATTTGGACGGCAGCGGTAAGGCGGATATAGATACGGGTATAGGGTTTTTAGATCACATGCTGACTTTGTTGGCATTTCATGGAGGCTTTGATTTAAAGATTATTTGCAAAGGCGATTTAAATGTAGATAGTCACCATACAGCGGAGGATTTGGGCATCACCCTTGGAGAGGCTTTTAGGAATGCTTTGGAAGATAAAGTAGGTATAGAAAGATACGGTTTTATGATTTTGCCAATGGATGAGGCCTTGGCACGTATAGCAGTTGATTTTTCCGGCAGGCCTTGCTTAGTTTATGATATTGAGTTTAACAACAATTCTATGGGAAATATGACAACGGAGGATTTTAAAGAATTCTTTAAAGGGTTTGTTAATAATTCACTGTGTACGCTTCATATTGGCTTATTATATGGTGAAAATGATCATCATAAAATCGAAGCGGTTTTCAAAGGCTTTGGAAGAGCATTAAAGGAAGCAGTGAAAATTACTTCTGATAATATTCCTTCAACAAAAGGAGTATTTTAATAGATTTAAAAATTATGAAAGGAAAAATGATATGATATTACTTCCTGCAATAGATATAAAGGACAACAAATGTGTCAGACTCACTCAAGGAAAGTTTGAAAAAGTAAATATATATTCCGCTGACCCCTCGGATATGGCAAAGAAATGGGAGGACATGGGAGCAGAATACCTTCATATTGTGGATCTGGACGGTGCAAAAAATGAAGGCTTTCAGAACATGAAGTCCATTGAAAGGATTGCAAAATCCATCAATATTCCAATGCAAATAGGCGGAGGCATAAGAGATGAAGCGAAGGTAAAGGAGCTTTTGGAACTGGGATTTCAAAGGGTAATTGTAGGTACTATGGCAATAGAAAATAAAGAATTGACGGCTAAGCTGGCAAAAATATATAAAGAACATTTGGCAGTTTCCATTGATGCCTTAAATGGCAAGGTTGCAACAAGGGGGTGGCAGAGCATAGAAGATATTGATTCCATAGAAGTATTTAAATATTTAGACTCAATAAATATTGATACCGTTGTATATACTGATATATCAAAAGATGGAATGCTTGAGGGACCAAACTTTGATATATATGAAAGGTTATCCATGGTAAATGATATAAATATTATTGCTTCCGGCGGTGTTACAACTGTGGATGATATAAAGAAATTAAACAAACTGAATATTTACGGTGCAATAATCGGTAAGGCACTGTATGATAATAGATTGGACTTTAAAGATGCACTGGAGGCTATAGCAAAAAAGTAAAGATTGATGGTGATAATTATGTGTATTAAAAGAATAATCCCCTGCTTGGATGTGAGAAACGGAAGGGTAGTAAAGGGAACTAAATTTCAAAATATTAAAGATATAGATGACCCTGCAAGGCTAGGTAGGTTTTATTCTGATTCCGGAGCGGATGAACTGGTTTTCTACGATATAACTGCTTCCAATGAAGAAAGAAAGAACTCCTTGAAATTTATTAATAAAGTTAAGGATGAGATAAATATTCCCTTTTGTGTTGGCGGCGGTGTGTCCACAATAGAAGATTTCGAATATATTATTGAAAATGGGGCTTCTAAAGTCTCAATTAATTCCGCAGCAGTTAGAAATCCGAACTTTATAAAAGAGGCATCCTTGGAGTTTGGTAAAAACTATGTGGTGCTGTCTATAGATGCTAAAAAAAATAATACAGGCTCTTGGGATGTACATACTAAGGGGGGACGTGAAAGAACCAAATTGGATGTAATTGAATGGGCTATAAAAGGATCGGAACTTGGGGCAGGGGAAATTGTTATAAACAGCATAGATGAAGACGGTATGAAAAAAGGCTATGATTTAGAATTATTGAAGGCAATAACTTCTGCAGTAAATATTCCTGTTATCGCTTCCGGCGGCGCCGGTAAAAAGGAGCATTTTTTAGAAGCCGTAAAGCATGGAAATGTTGACGGAATATTGGCTGCATCAGTATTTCACTTTGGGGAAATAACAATAAAGGATCTAAAGTTTTTTTTAAAGGAAAATGATATAAAAGTGAGATTATAAGAAGTAAGATATAGAAAGGTTTAAGGTATAATGGAAATAGAAAAATTATTGGATAAAATTAAATATAACGATAAGGGATTAGTTGTAGCTGTGGCACAAGATTATAGAACAAAAGAGGTGCTTATGGTTGCATATATGAATAAAGAATCAATAAAGAAAACATTAAAAGAAAAACAAGTACATTATTTTTCAAGAAGCAGAAATTGCCTTTGGCAAAAAGGAGAAACCTCAGGAAATATTCAAAAATTAAAGGGCTTTTATTATGATTGTGATGGAGATGCAATTCTTTTAAAGGTTGAACAACAAGGTCCTGCATGCCATACAGGGGCTTATTCCTGTTTTTTTAACAAAGTGTATGATGAGAAGGCAGTAGACTATGCAATTATAAATAAACTATATGATAGAATTATAAATAGAAGGGATAATCCAGAGGAAGGCTCTTATACCAATTATTTATTTGATAAAGGATTGGATAAAATTTTAAAAAAGGTTGGAGAAGAAGCAAGCGAAGTTATTATCGGGGCTAAAAATGATGATAAAGATGAGCTAATCTATGAAATGTGTGACCTTATCTATCATTCCCTAGTCCTTATGGTCAATGAAGGGATTACTCTTGACGACATTAGAAATGAATTAAAGGAAAGATATGAATAGTTGTCACTCTGAGCGAAGCGAAGAGTCTTCATGTACCGATAGAAAAGTCCTTCACTGACGTTCAGGATGACAATACCGAACTTACGCAAAAATTCTATAATAAAGGAGAAAATATGCACTTAACAAACTTACATACACATACCACTTACTGTGATGGTCAAAACAGCGCTGAAGAAATGATACAAGCAGCGATAAAATGCGGGTTTCAATCAATTGGGATTTCGACTCATGGCCCCGTACAGTTTGAAAATGATTGGGCTATAAAGAATGAGGATATAGAAAGATATATGGATGAGATAAATAGACTGAAGGAGAAATATAAAGGTTATATTTGTGTATTTCGCGGCATGGAGCTTGATTATATTCCGGGGATAGGATTTGATGAAATAAATAAAAAATTAATCAATAGACTTGATTATTACATTGGTTCCGTTCATTGTATGGGGAAACTAAAAGGCGATTCCATGTGGACTGTGGACGGAAACATTGAAGAATTAATGGAGGGTATAGATAAAAGCTTTAATGGCAGCATAAAAAGCACCGTGGAAGCCTATTATAGCTTAATTGCTGAAATGGCAATTAATTATGAACCTCCAATTATTGGCCATCTGGATTTGATAAAGAAGTACAATAAAAATAATGTTTTATTTGACGAAAGTGAAAGTTGGTATAAAACCTGTGTTATAAATTGCCTTGAAAGCATTAAAAAAACCGGTTCAATACTGGAAGTAAATACGGGTGGCATGTCAAGGGGATATATTAGCGAGCAATACCCGTCGGATTTCATATTGGAGCTTATAAAGGAAATGAATATTCCCATTATGATTAATTCCGACTCTCATGATATAGGAAGCATTGATTATAAATTTGATGAAATGTATGAATTAGTAAGAAGCTTGAGATTCGATAAAGCAAGTTACCTTACGAAAAATGGATTTTCAACGCAAGGTATTTGAAACAGAAAGGATAGCACAGTCCTATGTCCGCATACATAAGGCTACACTGAATATTTAAACTCAATAAATATAAATTTTATGGAAACATGAGAGAAATATATAAAACACGAAAAGACTTAAAAAATTAGGGAGGTATAAGGTTGAAAAGATTTAGAATAGAAAGTAGTGTATTTGATATCTTTCCGCAACTACAAATAGGTGTATTGACTTTTCACGGGATAGATAATACAGGAAGTGGTCGGGAACATTTACTAAAGGAAGCCTATAATATTTTTTACGAAAAAATAAAAGATTTGGGCATATCTCATCCATATATAACTGACTATAAAGAAGCGATGAAGAAAATTAAAAAGAAAAAAGGATGCTCTGCTTCTATTGAAGCAATGGCGAAAAGGGCAATGAAAGGTGACAATATGTATACGATTAATCCTGTTGTTGATCTTTATAACGCTATTTCCTTAAAAAATATAATTACATGCGGCGGAGAGGATTTGGATAAAATTGCAGGGGATATGGTTTTAGGATTTGCAAAGGGAGATGAGGAATTTATACCTTTAGGAGAAAACAAGGATTCACCCCCAAGAGAAGGTGAACTCATTTACAAAGATGATTTAGGGGCTGTTGTTAGAAGTTGGCTTTGGAGAGAAGCGGATCGCACTAAGCTTACCAATGAAACGGAAAATGCTCTTCTTTATATGGAATTGATTAATGAAAGTAGAATAAATGACTTTAAGATAGCCCTTAATGAGCTTCATAAATTAGTAATAGAAGAATTAGGCGGCAGCGGTAGCATATCTATATTAAAAAAGGATTGTCCGGAGTGTGAAATATAGAGGCTCTTTCATTTTAAAGGCTATATCCAAAGCGAGGACAGCATATATCAAAGAGGAAAGATACTTAAGGTTATCAGTATGGAATGAAATGGTAGGAAGAAGTAAAATCTTCTTAGTAACGTTTAATTTTTACTATCGTATGATGAATATATAAAATTCATTTGGAGGTAGTAAAGTGGATCGAATAAGAGAAGATAAGCTAACATTTGATTATATCGTAGTTGGCACCGGCCCCGCCGGTGCTGTTATTTCTAAAAGGCTTACAGATGACAAACAGACATCCTTACTTGCAATAGAAGCAGGAGACAACAATAGTCAAGAGTGCCCTATCAGAAATTCACTATTCGCACCGCCTTTTATTCTAAGAGATAATTTTTCTCCCCAGTATTATTGGATTGGAAACGGAACCCCCCAAAAGTATGCCGATAACCGCACATTTAGATGGGCAGGTGGCCGAACCTTAGGGGGTACATCTTCAGTTAATAATGAACAGTATGTTAGACCCTCACAAGCTAATATGAAACAATGGGAGAACTTTTTAGGCAGGCTTTGGTCACCTGAAAGAGAGACAGAATTGTTTAAAAATCTGGAAAAATACAATGGAAGAACCAATAATCCAAATGCACGAGGATTTAACGGTAGATTGGATATTAGACAGACCCCTGCACACCCTACAGATATGATTGAAAAACTTGTTTTGGCAATGGAAGAGGCAACGGGGTTAAAAAGAATTTTAGATTATAATGATCCAAATACACCCATTGGCCCCTTTACCAGATGGCAGCTTTATCAGATGCCAAACGGTATTAGGGAGAGCTCAGACACCGCATTTTTATCATCGGATATAATGACCGGGGATGGCAGGGGAATTGACGGAAGAAAGTTAACTGTATTTTTTAACTCAACAGCACTTCGCATAATCTTTGAAAAAGGAAACCATGCTATAGGTGTTGAATACCTGAACGAAGGAAAATGCGCATGTGCATATGCACGTAAAAAAATCATTATATCAGCGGGGATTAACAGCCCTCGATTGCTGATGCTTTCCGGCATAGGCTCATCAACAATTCTTAATAAGGCCGGGATCCCCATAATTTATCATAATCCCAATGTGGGTGAAAACCTTACTACACATGCTATTAATACCGTCACATTTACAACAAATCCTAGGGATAAAGCACTGCCGGATAATGATCCATTTGCCCTATATCCAAGCGGAGCTTTTTTACCGGATCCGACACCGGGTTCAGATAGAAATAGACGAGGTGTGCAGATAATCGGGTTAGCCGGTTCCGATAACAAATTAAACATAGGTTTTTACCTTACTGAACCCAAATCTAAAGGTTCTGTTACAATTCAAAATAACGACCCGTTAAAATTTGTTTTAGCAAATGAAGGTTATTTAAATAATTCGGATGATATGAGAGCGATGAAGTACGTTTATAGAATATATATTAAAAATATCGCATCAGCACTTTCAAAAATAGATTCAAATTATCGCCTCATAACACCAACAATGGATACTATAAATAATGATCAAAAGCTTGAAGCATTCATAAAGGATAACCTGGAGGCATCAAATCATATACAAGGAACACTCCGAATGGCACCCAGTGAAAGAAATGGAGTAGTGGATGCAACAGGGCATGTCTATGGTGTAAAGAACTTGATTGTTGCAGACGATTCCATCGCACCTTTTGTTTCAGATGGAAATACCTCGGCACCGTCATTCTTTATAGGTGCAAATATAGCAGATCAATTATTAAATCCTTCTCCAAGACTTTCTTAAATTTAGTAATTAATAAACCCTAAGGAACTCAATTTCCCAAGGGTTTTTTTATATTTTACCTATCGGATAACCGCATCTCTTTTGCGGTTAAAGCTGTTTATTATAATACTATAACATTCCTTTTAGAAAAAAATTTTAAGGGAATTCTATAATGAGTAATACTTATGCAAAACTATCAAGTATTGATAAAAATTTTATCAGGAAGGAGAAATACATGAATAAAAAAAATACCTCTATTTTTATAATATATTTTAGCATATTATTTTTTATAAGCTTTTTGGCAGGCTCTTGTACTATATCTTCTTTGGTTGGAGAGAAAAGTAACATAGCAAAGCCAAAAAAGGATATTAACGAAGAACTTTATAGAAAAATAAGTGAATATGGGTCACAGCATAGGATTGAACCTATTAATGCAAATGTGGACAGAGTATGGAAGGCAATACCCGGATATAATGGCAAAGAGGTGGATGTCGAGGCTAGTTATAATAATATGGAGAAAGACGGAGAATTCGATGAGATTCAAATAGTATATAAAGAGATATCACCGGAGATTCATTTGGATGATTTGGGTCCCGATCCAATTTATAAAGGGAATCCCCAAAAACCTATGGTGTCGCTATTAATAAACGTGGCATGGGGTAATGAATTCATTCCCAAAATCCTTAATACTTTAGACAACAATAATACGAAAGCAACATTTTTCTTTGACGGAAGTTGGGTAAAAAAGAATCCTGATATAGCAAAATCAATTCACGAATCCGGTCATGAGATTGGAAACCATGCCTATAGCCATCCGGATCTCAAGCAATATTCCAAAGAAAAAACAATTGAAGAATTAGAAAAGACCAATGACATTATAGACGAAACTATTAATACTAAGCCAAAGTGGTTTGCTCCTCCTAGTGGCAGCTATAATGATACAACTGTCCAAGTAGCCGAAGAACTTGGCATGAAAACTATTTTATGGACGGTAGACACGGTTGATTGGAGAAACCCGGAAACCCAGAGCATGATTGCAAGGGTTGTTGGAGAAGTAAGCAATGGTTCTATGATTCTTATGCATCCAACAAAGCCTACGGAAGAAGGGCTGGATGCCATAATAGCGGAAATTAAGAAAAAAGGATTGCAACTAGGGACTGTAAGTGACCTTATGAATGAAAAACGAATTGATTAAAATATCTAACAAAAGAAGGAACATAGGGAGATTTGTAGAAATTAAAGATATAAATGCATTGTATGAATATTATAATAATGCAATTAATTTTCAGCAATCGAAAATATTAGCAGAATGAGGCGTAAATTATTATGTAAAAAGGCAAATTAATATGGTAATGCAAGGGGTGATAGATTATCCAATATTTTAAAAAAATGACGTATAAAAGTGCAATATCGGATAATAGGAATGTATTTGAAAGTATTAAAGTACTAAGGGGGTAAAAGTGTGGATGATAAATTTATGAAATTGTTATTTCCACAATGGCAAGGCTCAGGTAATAATAGGGACTTATATAATGGAGTAAAACTGATACAAGAGCATCTGCTAAAGAATCAGACTTTTAAAGAAATACGTGTAAGCTTAGATGAAGAGCTTGTAGAAAAAAATAATATTATAGGATACGATTATATTTACAATCAATTAGCGGAGACAGTAGAAGCTTTAAGGGAGGAAAAACCTGAGAAAATATTTCTTATTGGCGGAGATTGCGGAACAGAGCTTGCACCGGTCACATATTTGAATAAAAAACTGGACGGAGATTTAAATGTATTATGGTTGGATGCACATGGAGACTTAAACACTCCGGAAAGCTCCCCCAGCAAAGCTTTTCATGGTATGCCTCTCAGGGCAATATTGGGGGAAGGAGACCCTTCAATATTGGACTTGTGCTTTTCAAAACTATCTTCAAAGCAAGTATCTTTAGTCGGGGGACGGGATTTCGACAGACCGGAAATTGATTATATACGAAATCATAACATGGAGAACCTACCAATAGATAAAATTAAAAAAGGCGACGTAGATTTAAATTTTATAAAAGAAAAGGGATACAATAATATTTATATCCACTTGGATCTTGATGTTTTGGATCCTGAATCATTTCCTCATGTTATGCTTCCGGTTTCAAACGGCTTTGATTTTCAAACATTATTAAGGTTTATAAACGATTTAAAAAACATTTATAATATTGTGGGATATAGTATTCAGGAATTTTCTCCACTTAACGGTGATAGCGTAAAATTATTAAAGGAATTAGTAGACTTCGGTTTAAACATTGATTGATTAAATGTTTATTTACTATTTCTTTGGGATTTAGTTAGCAAAATAATGAGAGGTAGGTTAACCTATGTTCCTACCTCTACAATGTTGCAACTTACATTTATTTGTGCAGCAATACTTGATTTAGCCGGAAGCCTGTCGTCGAGTTTAAAGATTCTGATATTATTTTGGATTCCACTTTTTGTAATACCCTTTTTAGGCTCTTTAATTTATGCATCTGCGGTTTGCTCTTTATAATCACTTTGGTCTTGGCACAATTATTTCTAAATCACTTACCGGGAAGGAACTACATGGATGAATATATCCGTATTTCTTATCAAGCAGTCGTCTTCCGTCGTTTGTATCGGTGATAAAGACATTCCCCCTTATTAGAAAAGATTTGCAAAAACCGCATTCTCCGCTCCTGCATAATGATGGTGGTTTTATTCCCGCTCTCTCCATAGCAACCAAAATAGATTCTTTAGATAATGCGGTAATTTTGTGTGTATCGGCACCTATATGGACGACAATTTGATAGAAATCCTTAGTTTTACTTTTTGGATATTCCTCAACCTGATTAACATCTTTTATTTCACCGAAGGTTTCCCATCTTAAAATTTTTTTTCTTAGATTTAATGTCTTGAGATCTTTATGTAAAAACCTATACATTGCTTGCGGGCCGCATATAAAAATAGTTTTATCTTTAGGGTTAATGTGTTTTTCAATCAGGTTGCGTGTAATAAGACCGCATACATGAATTATTTTGATTTTACCTTTGGAGGCTTCAGATAATTCATTCAATTCATTATAAAAGATTATTTCATCACCACTATCGTTGCCATAAAAAAGTGTCATTTCAATATCTAATGTTCCCTCTGCTATAGCCCTGATAATGGATCTAAAAGGGGTGATACCACAACCACCTGCCAGTCCTATTGTCTTGCTGCTATCGCGAAGGTTTTCATAATAAAAATGCCCTTGCGGACCACTGCACTTTACTTTAGTCCCTTCATTCCAATTATTAAAAATATAATTAGACACATATCCGTCTTGGTTTTTTTCGATTGTTATTTCATAAAAACCATATAATGCTTCTTTTGGTGATGAGGATATGGAGTAAGGTCTAGTAACGGTAGTGTTTCCAATATTAAAAATAAAGCTTAAATATTGGCCGGGACGGAAATATGCAAGATCTAAGGTACCTGAGCTTCTATCGGGAGTCAATCTAAAGGTTTTTACTTTTTCTGTATTGTTAATAACTTTAGATACTATCAAATATTGATGTTCGGGATGTAGCTTATTAGAAGGCACTCCGGTATAATAGGCAAAGGTTAAAGGTGTTGCAATTTCTATTTCCTCAATGGAATCCTTGATATTTACACCCAAGGTTTTTTCAAACTCATCTATCATATGGTTTGCCAGTTGGCTTTTTAAATTAAAATATTCTTCCGGTTTCACATCTACCCAGCAATCTTCATTGAAAGGAGCTAGCATATACATTATTGATGTACCGGAAGGCGAACAATCAGGCATGACGTTATTAAGACAGATAGCCGAATGTTCCATGGGGTTTTTTAGCATGGGAAATTTCTGAAGTATTTCATCGGTATTAGGTACAGTATAGTTGAAATAGATATATTTACTAAGATTTAACTCTTCAAAGGTTTTATCCAAACCTAGATATACTACAAAAGCTGAAGAACCTACTTTTCTTGTGTTGAAGGTTCTATAATCCATGTCCGGTACTTCGGTTTTAGGATGTTTAAGTTGGCTATAAACAAAGCAGGGATTTAAATTTGAAACTATGCGATTTGTTTTTATTATATCTCCTTGTGATGTTTCCAGTCCTATTATTTTATCGTTATCCATCAATACTTTTTCCACTTTTGTATTGTATTCTATGCGGCCTCCAAGTTCACGGATTTTCATATCTTTGTTTTCATGACTTCTTAAATCAAAGATTTCATGCGGAAATGATTTAAATTCGAAACGCCCTCTTATAAAGCTGACGGGAAAACCTCCCGGAATATTATTTTGCTCCAAGAGCAAAGTCTTAAGCCCTTTCCCTGCAAAAGATTCAGCTGCTGCTAAACCATCATCATCCGCACCTATTATTACGACATCATATTCTTCGATATGACTATTTTGATGCATAGTTAACCCTCCTATATATTTTGTTGGTGTTCAAAGCACCAATTATAAATATTTTTATTTTTGATGATGTAGTAAATATTCCGCATCATAGGCTGGTTTTAGTTTATAATAGTAATATTATTAAAAATCATCACAGTCTTTTCTATAGTTGTTTTATCAGGTATATAATTCATATTTCTATAGTTTTATCCTCAAAACCCTTATATTATCTCTTATAATTTAACATTATTCTACATTTTTATCAAGCTATCGACAGGTAATAGTCATTAGTTAACAAAGCATTAAATATTATATATTGCCGGAAATAGATTTATCTAAAAATTTATTGACAAGTTAGGGTAACAATAATATAATAAAATCATATTATTTTAGTAGGAATTAAATATTAAAAAGGCTGTGAAAGGGAAGTGGAAGTTAAAAAGGCTTTCAAAGAGAGAGTTGCAAATGGTGAAAGCAGCTTGGGAGCTATAACTGAAAGTGCGCCCCGGAGCTTTTAGCTGAATTAAGTAGGTTTATACGGATGCATCCGTTAGAATTGCAAGGGTATGATTGTATCCTTTTAAGTATTTATAAGAGTGGAACCGCAGCATAACTGCCTCTTTGTGCGTATTTATCGCATGAAGAGGCTTTATTATTTTAACCGCTTAATTTAGAGAATATATAATTCAAAAGGAGGAAGTTATGATAAGAGCGGAAAGTGTTTTAGATTTAATAGGAAAAACGCCAATTCTTAGGCTTAATAAAATGGTAACTGCCGGAATGTCTAGCGTATACCTAAAACTGGAATCCTTCAACCCCGGGGGGAGTGCAAAGGATAGGGTTGCCTATTCCATGCTGGAAAAGGCAGAAAGGGACGGATTGATTAAAAAAGGTTCTGTAATCATTGAGCCTACAAGCGGCAATACGGGTATAGGTCTTGCTATGATATGTGCAGTAAAAGGCTATAAATTATTAATAACGATGCCGGAAACCATGAGTGCAGAAAGAAGAAAACTCCTTCAAGTCTATGGAGCTGAACTGATATTGACTCCGGGAGAACTGGGTATGAAAGGGGCTATAGCTAAAGCTGAGGAGCTTGCAAGTAAATATGGCTACTTTATGCCTATGCAATTTGAAAATCCGGCTAATCCGGAAATTCACTTAAGAACGACATGTAAAGAGATAATTAAACAAATGGGCGGGGAGATTAGTGCATTTGTTGCTGCTGTTGGCACCGGCGGAACTCTAATGGGTATTGCATTGGGATTAAAAGAATATAAAAACAATATAAAAATTATTGCAATAGAACCCGAAACATCCCCCGTTATTTCCGGAGGAGCACCGGGGAGCCACAAGATCCAAGGTATAGGAGCAGGTTTCATCCCTCCAATACTCAATAGGAATATAATAGATGAAGTCATAAGAGTGAAAGATGAGGCAGCATTTGACATGGCTAAAAATTTGGCTAAGAACGAAGGGATTTTATGCGGTATATCTACAGGTGCAGCTGTATATGGAGCTTTAGAAGTGGCAAAGGCATTAGGACAGGGAAAAACGGTTGTGACCATAGCTCCGGATACGGGAGAAAGATATCTTAGCACGGAATTATTTGAATAAATTTAAGAGGTGATTGAATTGTTTAAAACATTTATTGATGATTTGAATGCGGTAATGGAAAGAGATCCGGCTGTAAGAACCAAGATAGAGGCTTTCTTTTGTTATCCGGGAATACATGCCCTAATATTTTATAGAATCTCTCATTTTTTTTATAAAATAAGGTTATTTTTTATTGCTAGGATGATATCTCAACTAGGCAGGTTTTTTACAGGAATAGAAATTCACCCGGGGGCAATAATCGGCAAAGGCTTATTTATCGACCACGGTATGGGTGTAGTAATAGGTGAAACGGCGGAGGTAGGCGATAATGTTACTATATATCAGGGTGTGACTTTAGGGGGCACAGGAAAAGACACTGGTAAAAGACATCCAACTATATATAATAATGTAACTATAGGTTCCGGAGCAAAAATACTGGGTCCCATAACTGTAAGAGAAAACTCAAAAATAGGTGCAGGTGCCGTAGTTGTCAGATGTGTACCCCCAAATACAACAGCCGTAGGGGTACCGGCACATACGGAGCAAAAGAAAAATAGAAACATGGAAGTAGATTTAAATCATACAGATATACCTGATCCCATACTGGATAGAATTCATGAATTGGAAGAAAGAATAATAGACTTAGAAAAAGTGATATATAAACAGTCAAAAATAAGCTAGAGAAACTATGCAATATCTAAAGCCGCTTTGTTATTTTCAGTGCGGCTTTTTTCAGTGGTCTAGGACGATTATCGCAGCTCTCCGTGGCTATGATCTTTAAGGGAATATAATATAATTAAATAGCATATCCTTAAAGCAAATGAGCATTAGGGAAGTGATATTTGAATATGCAAAATAATAAAAGGGTGAGATATATGGATGCGATATTTAAAGAAAGTCAATTAGTGCAACCAAACAACAATTCCCGAGTGTTTTTAGACAAGCTATTAAAGGTTTTGAAATAATAACAGGTAATAAAAAAAGTAGAAGTGCGAAAACTTTATAGGTATAATATTAAGTACCACTTTATATTTTGAAAAACCTGATTTTTATATGCAAATTGAAAATAGAAAAGACCATTATCCATACTTGAGAAGAATTGCCGGTTGCACGGATAAGGATGAAATTTTGGGGTTATATTGGAATGCCGTACAGATTTACTACAGGAGATCTTAAAAAAATAGCTAAAAGACTGGGTTTGCAAAAGATAAGAGAAAAAGTTTGGAACGGCACGGATATTACCGGACAATTTTTACAGACCCATATCTATGACCATGGAGACGGAGTTCCTATAAAGACAGGAACAGCAAAAAGGCAAGCCGAGCAAATGGATTTTAAAGACTTAGAAGATATGTATGATTTTTTAAAGGATAATAAGCGTAGAAGATAGATTTATGCAAGTGCAGGATAATTCCCATTAAAATCCTATATAAAAGGCGGTGGATTAAAGTGACGATAATAAAAGAAGTAAGAAAGGAATTATTAGATAATTCCGATGAAACAACCCGTAATAGCAGCAAAAGATATTTTAAAGAGGATATCAAGGTATATGGTGTCAAAACAGCTACAGTAATAAAAATAGCTAAAAAGGCTTTTAAACAAATAAAAGATTTGCCCAAAGACGAAATATTTGATTTATGTGAAGAGTTATGGGCATCGGGCATCATGGAGGAGGCTTTTGTTGCATGCAACTGGTCCTATGCTCTAAAAACTCAATATACGGAGGATGATTTTTTCGTTTTTGAAAGATGGGTGAATAAATATGTAAGTAACTGGGCAACCTGCGATACTCTATGCAATCATAATGTGGGCGATTTTTTAGAGAAGTTTCCTCAACATATAGAGAAACTTAAAGAATGGACAGAATCTGAAAATAGATGGGTAAGACGTGCTTCTGCTGTTTCTTTAATTTTGCCAGCTAGAAAGGGAATGTTCAAAGAAGATATTTTTCAAATAGCGGATAAGCTTTTATTGGATAAGGATGATTTAGTTCAAAAAGGTTATGGCTGGATTCTGAAATCCTTAGCTGAATATTATGAAAATGATGTGCATCAGTATGTACTTAGTAAAAGAGCTATAATGCCAAGAACAGCTCTTAGGTATGCCATAGAAAAAATGCCTAAGGAAATGAAACAAGAGGCGATGGAAAAAGTAAAATAATAAAAGGGATAGGCTGCCGACAAATAAAAAGTATTAGCATAAATGAAATGCCTAACAATGAAAAATCTAAAGTAATTTAATGTCATAATAATATTAAAGCCATATATAAACACAGTAATGTATCATTTAAAATCGTTTCTATAGATACTAAAGTGCATTTAAAAATGAAGTAAATACCAATAGGGTGTTTACTTTTTTGTAATAATGAGTATAATATAAACAGAAGGAGGGATAAAAATGTTCAGCAAAAATTTAAAGTATTATCGTCTAAAGAATAACTTAACGATGAAAGAATTGGCTGAGCGAATTGATATTTCACCAATGGCTGTTTCTAATTATGAAAAAGGAAAAAGAAAACCTGATATGAAATTGATAAAAAAGATGGCTGATG